>NZ_JBEAAM010000015.1:0-116818 GCF_040066175.1 Fontimonas sp. SYSU GA230001 | reverse complement strand
GTTGTTCCTTTCCATCAGCAAAGCCCAGCGTCCCGCCGCCTGACAGCCCCTCACTCAGACCCGCCCTTCAGGCTCATCTCTGGATTGGAAAGGACTCCGAATCGCAGGTCCTGCTGACTATTCACGGTGATTGCCAGGCCGCGCACTCAGACTGCACGGTCCGGTGGCGAAAGCTAGCGCAGCACTTGGTGGTGGCCGAATCGCCGGACTGCGCACGCGATCACGGTCCGGGGGAAAGCCCCGATGCGGTGCACGGTGGCGGCGTCGCATAATCGCTGCATGATTCCACGTCGCCGTTCGCGTCGTATGTGCCTCGATGGCCTGCTCGGCTCGGTCTGGCTGGCGGCAGCGCTGCTCAACGTGCAGGCTGCGCGCGCCGAGGTGTATCGCTGCGAACAGAACGGCAGCATTCGTTTCACGGACAGGCCCTGTAGCCCGCAGGCGCAGGCCGTGGATCTGCCCGACCCGGTGGTTCTGCCGGCCGGTCCGAAGGCGGATCTGCTGGGCGAGGCGGAGGCGCGCCAGCGCAGCGCGCGCAGCGCACGCGACAAGGCCGATGCGGACTGGCTGCAGGAACACGAGCGGCGCAAGGCGGACGAGGAGCGCCTGCGGGCCGCGCGCAATGCCGGAGAGGTGGCCCCGGGTATGAGTGCCGACGAGGTTCGGCGCCTGCATGGTGAGCCGGCGGTGGTGTCGCACAGCCGTGGCAAGGACGGCGATCGTGAAACCTGGAGTTACGTGCTGAGCGACGGCCGGCGACTGCATGTGACCTTCATCGGTGGACAGGTCAGTGCGGTGCGCACGCGCAAGGAGAGCAGGTGAGCCGATGTCGGTGACACTCGAAGACCTGCGCCGCGCACAGCGGGTGCTCGAAGGTCAGGTGGTGCGCACGCCGTGCACGCACTCGCGCGTGCTGTCCAAGATCACCGGCGCCGAGGTCTGGCTCAAGTTCGAGAACTTCCAGTTCACGGCCTCGTTCAAGGAGCGCGGCGCGCTCAACAAGCTGGCGAATCTGAACGAGGCCGAGCGGGCCGCCGGGGTCGCGGCGATGTCGGCCGGCAATCATGCGCAGGGCGTGGCCTATCACGCGACGCGGCTGGGGATCAAAAGTGTGATCGTGATGCCGCGGAACACGCCGTTCACCAAGGTGCGGAACACGCGCGAACTGGGCGGCGAGGTGATTCTGCACGGCGAGACGCTGGCGGACGCGCAGGCCTTTCTCGAAGCGGAGCTGATCGGCCAGCGCGGCATGACGCTGGTGCACCCATACGATGACCCATTCGTCATCGCCGGGCAGGGTACGGTCGCGCTGGAGATGCTCGAACAGGCGCCGTCGCTCGACACGCTGGTGGTGCCGATCGGCGGCGGCGGGCTGATCTCGGGCATGGCGATCGCCGCGCATGCGCTCAAGCCCGAGCTGCGCATCGTCGGCGTCGAATCGGCCGGCTACCCGTCGGCATTCGCGGCGTTGCAGAACGATCCGTCGCTGGTCAAGGGCGGGCAGACCATCGCCGAGGGCATCGCGGTCAGGAACATCGGCAGGCTGACGATCGAGATCATTCGCGAGCATGTCGCCGAGCTGATGCGCGTCGAGGAACCGGCGATCGAACGCGCGATCGGTCTGCTCGCCAGCATCGAGAAGGTCATCGTTGAAGGCGCGGGTGCGGTGGGGTTGGCGGCCCTGCTCACCGATCCGGCACGCTTCGCCGGTCGTTGCGTGGGGCTGGTCCTCTGCGGCGGCAACATCGACACGCGCCTGCTCGCCTCGGTGCTGCTGCGCCAGCTGGTGCACGAGCAGCGCCTGATCTCGCTGTCGATCGACATCGAGGACCAGCCCGGCTTTCTCGCGCGCGTCGCCGGCCGCATCGGCGAATCCGGCGGCAACATCGTCCAGGTCCACCACGAACGCCTGCATCGCGGTCACGCCAAGAGTGCGACGCTGGAGGTGCTGGTGGAGGCGCAGGACGAGGCGCACGCGCGGCAGATCCATGACGATCTGCAGAACAATGGATTTTCCGTGCGCCGGGGGGCCGGCGGCATGGAGTTCGAGTAGTCAACAAAGATGGCCGCGCCGCGGCCACACCAGGAGGGAGTCATGTTGAAGCCGGGAAGAGGAGCCGCGCTCGCGGCGGCGCTATGCTGTGGCATTGTTCTGGCGATGTCGGAGGCTGAAGCGGCGGACGCCAAGCCTGCCGGAACGGTCCCGGTGAAGACCGCGGCGGCCAAGTCGAAGAAGCCGGCCGCGCAGAATCCGGACGACCGGGTGTGGTTCAGTCTGGGCGCCAAGGGCGGCGGCGGCATGGATGCGGGTGCCGGCGCCTTTGTCGCGCTGAATTACCTCGAAGGCGACGGGACGTTCTTCCGCTTGCAGCATCACACGCTGCTCGTGGACGAGCGTGGACCGGAACAGCCGGATGACGACGACTGCTGGTTCTTTGCGTGCTTCTTCGATGCATTTTTCGATCTGTTCAGCCCGGATGTGGCCTCCGTCACCGAAACCGGGGTGCTGATCGGCCGTCGTCTGGATTCCGATTCGCGCTGGTTCGCCGCCATCGGCATCGCGCGGCAGTCTTATTCGGACAACCGCAAGACCGATTCCCGTGACGACATCGGCGTCGGTGTGCCGGCGATGCTGGGCTGGAGCACCGCGGTGCGGCGTTCCGGCGTCGGCTTCGAGTTCGCATTGACCGGATCGGCGGGGCAGGTGAGCAATCACATCGGCGCGCAGATCGGCATTACTTTCGGCGGGCGCAGCCAATAGGGTGTCCGGCGCGGGCGGGCTACACTGCAGGACATGGCCAGCAAGCAAAACCTGTTCGAGGCGGCGACGGCACAGGCGAGGGTCGTCAAGCAGGGCGATCTCGTGCAGGTCGTCATCGATGGCGGCGGCGCGTTCGTGACGACGCTCGAAGAGTTCAGCCAGGCGCGCAAGTGGGCCGAGCGCAAGGCGGCGTCCGGCAACCGCGTCACCGATCGCGGGCGCTTCTTCGAGCAGATCGGCACGCTGATCTCACGACCCGGCACGCAGGCGGCGACGCGCGGCAACATCAGGACGCTGGAGGGCCTGGCGCGCAAGATGAAGGCCGGCGGCTACGAGCTCGGCGACTGGGGCTTGCCGCCGGAACTGCGTTTCATGCAGACCGGCGAGGACGACCCGCGCGAGATCAAGAAGAAGTCGGAACTGAAGGATGCGCCGGGAACGGATCAGGCGCCGGACTCCGGCGCCTGATCTGTACAAGCGGCCACGGACTCAGCGCCCGACCAGTGAGCGCGCGATGACTTCCTTCATGATCTCGCTGGTGCCGCCGTAGATGCGCTGGATGCGCGCGTCGGCCCAGTAGCGCGAGATCGCGTACTCGGTCATGTAGCCGTAGCCGCCGAACAGCTGCAGGCAGGCGTCGGTGACGCGGCCTTCCATCTCGGTGGTCGCCAGCTTGATCATCGCCGCGGTCGGCACGTCCATCTTGCCGTCGGCGTACAACTGCGTGCACTTCTCGACATAGGCGCGGTGCACCTCGATGTCGGTCTTGCAGCCGGCGAGCACGAAGCGCGTGTTCTGGAAGCTGGCGATGGTCTGGCCGAAGGCCTTGCGCTGGGTCACGTACTCGATGGTCTTTTCGAGCGCGCCCTGTGCGTGGGCGACGGCCGAGACCGCGAGTACCAGGCGCTCGCGCGGCAGTTCGTCGATCAGGTGACCGAAGCCGCCGCCAATGCGCCCGAGCACCTCGTCCTTGGAGATGCGCAGGTTGTCGAAGAACAATTCGGAGGTGTCCGCCGAGTGCAGTCCGGCCTTGTCGAGGTTGCGCCCGCGCTTGAAGCCGGGCAGGGAGGTATCGACGGTGAACAGTGTGGTGCCCTTGGCGCCGGCCTTCGGATCGGTCTTGGTCGCGAGTACCACCACCCCGGCGTGCTGTCCATTGGTGATGAAGGTCTTGGAGCCGTTGATGACGTAGTGGTCGCCGTCGAGCGTTGCCGAAGTCTTGATGCCCTGCAGGTCGGAACCGGCACCGGGCTCGGTCATGCCGATCGCGCCGATGCACTCGCCGCTGGCCATCTTCGGCAGGTACTTCTTCTTCTGCGCCTCGGTGCCCAGGTGCAGGATGTACGGCGCGGCGATGTCCGAATGCACGGTGAGGTTCGAGGCCAGCGCCAGGAAGCCCATGCGCGCGGCTTCCTCGACGACGGCGCAGGAGAACGCGAACGGCGCGCCGATGCCGCCGTACTCCTCCGGCTGGTCCACGCAAAGCAGCCCGGCTTCGCCCATCTTCAGGTAGAGCTCTTTCGGCAGGATGCCGTCGCGCTCCCACTTCTCGTAGTGCGGTTCGACGTTGTCCTTGAAGAAGCGGACGACGGTGTCGCGGAACAGTTCGAGTTCTTCGGCGTGTGTGCTCATCGGAGGGTTCGGTCAGGGGGCGGAGGATCAGTCTCGGTAGCGGCGCACGAGATCGCCGTAGGCGTCGATGCGGCGGTCGCGCAGGAAGGGCCACCAGCGCCGCACGTTCTCGCTGCGGGCGAGATCGACATCGACGACCAGCAGATCGGGATCGGTGCCGGCGGCGGCGAGGATCTCACCCTGTGGCCCGGCGACGAAGCTGTGGCCCCAGAACTGTGAGCCGGGCCACTGGCCGCTGGGGTCGGCCTCGAAGCCGACGCGATTGGCGACCAGCACCGGCAGGCCGTTGGCCACCGCGTGTGCGCGCTGGATCGTGACCCAGGCGTCGCGCTGGCGGACCTGTTCCTCGGGCACGTCCTGCGGATTCCAGCCGATCGCAGTCGGGTAGAGCAGCAGATCGGCGCCGGCGAGCGCCATCAGGCGCGCGGCTTCCGGATACCACTGGTCCCAGCACACCAGCACGCCGAGGCGGCCGACGCTGGTGTCGATCGGCGTGAAGCCCCCGCCGGCAGAACTGGCTTGTGCATCGCCTGGCGTAAAGTAGAACTTCTCGTAGTAGCCCGGGTCGTCCGGGATGTGCATCTTGCGGTAGGTGCCGGCGAGCCGGCCGTCGCGCTCCAGCACGACCGCGGTGTTGTGGTAGAGGCCGGGCGCGCGTCGCTCGAACAGGCTGCCGACGATGACGACGCCCAGCTCCGAGGCGAGCGCACCGAGAAAGTCCGACGACGGACCGGGAATCGGTTCGGCCAGATCGAACAGCTCGGTGGATTCGTGCTGGCAGAAGTACAGCGAGGTGTGCAGTTCCTGCAGCAGCACCAGCTGCGCACCCTGCGCCGCCGCGGCGCGGATGCCGGCCTCGGAGGCGCGCAGATTGATTTCGGCATCGTCGGTGCAGGCCTGCTGTACGAGGCCGACACGGAGCGTCTTGCGGTTGGATGTCATCGCGGTGCACTCGGATACTGCATGGTCACGCAATGCAGGCTGCCATACTGCGCAATGAGGGCGCGGCAATCAACGCCGATCACCTCGCGGCCGGGGAAGCAGGGCCGCAGACGTTCCAGAGCCACGGCGTCGTTGGCGTCCGCGTAGGTCGGCACAAGCACCGCACCGTTGAGGATCAGGAAATTCGGATAGCCGGCGGGCAGGCGCCTGCCGTTCGCATCGTGGATCGGCGCTGGCAGCGGCAGCGGCACGAGGCGGTAGGGCCGGCCGTCGAGCGTGCGCAGCGCCACGAGTTCGCCTTCCATGGCCTTGAGATCGGCGTAATGCGCGTCGCGCGCGTCGTCGCAGGCCTGGTAGGCGATGGTGTGCGGGTCGCAGAAGCGTGCGATCGTGTCGATGTGGCCGTCCGTGTCGTCACCGATGAGGTCGCCGTGGCGCAGCCACAGCACGCGACGCAGGCCGAACCAGGCTTTGAGTTTCGCTTCGATCTGCGCCTTGTCGAACTGCGGATTGCGCGTCGGCGCGAGCAGGCAGCGCTCGGTGGTCAGCAGCGTGCCTTCGCCATCGGACTCGATGCCGCCGCCCTCCAGCACGAAGTCGAGCGACTCGACCGGCGCGGCGAGCAGGCCGTCGGCGGCGAGCGCACGGGTGATACGGTCGTCGAGGCGGGCGTCGAACTTGCCGCCCCAGCCGTTGAAGGTGAAGTCGAGATGGACCGGCGCGCCGTTGCGGAACACGGTGATCGGCCCGTGGTCGCGCGCCCAGACGTCGTTGGCCGGAACCGCGTGCAGCCGCAGACGGTCGGCACGCACACCGGCGTCGAGCAGCCGACGGCGCAACGACTCGATGTCCGCACCGCAGACGATCAGCAGATCCTCGAAGCGCGCGATCGCCAGCGCCAGCGCGGTGAAGGTGCGCTCGACCGCCGCGAAGTTCTCGGCGAAGTCGCCGTCCGGCCGTGGCCAGGTCAGCTGCACGAAGGCTTGCGGCGCCCATTCGGCCGGCAACACGATGCTCATCCGGACTCTCCCAACACAAAGGGGCGCTCGCGCGCCCCATCGGATCAAGACGGCCGCGAATTCTAGGGTTCGGGCTGCAGTTCGTCCACGTTGTGCAGCGGCTTGGGCGCATCCTTGACGACGACGTCGATGACGATGTTGTTTTCGAAGAACACCGAGTATCCGTCGTAGTCCCAGCGCGTGATCGGCGGCTGGCGCGGGTGGCCGCCGCCTGCGGGGGGGTGGCGCTTGAGCGGCTCGCCATAGGCGTGCAGCACGTTGGCCTGGCTCAGGCCGCGCATCGGCAGGTTGGCCGGCACGGCGTCGGAGTCCGGCGGCAGGTTCAGCACCTCCGCGCGCGCGAGCGGAACCAGCGCGAGGACGAGAGTCGCAGCCAGCAGAAAAGTCTTGCGCATGAGAGGACTTGGATGGCAAACCTTCAGCGGACTATAGCACCGTGACCGAGTTGGCCAAAAGGCACGGCGATGCGCTTGATCCGCGCCGCGCGCGGGCTACCATCTGAGCCCCTGCGTCGCAGGAACTTCCGGAGGAGCGTCATGGTGCGGCTGCATCGTTTCGTCATGGTGATGGGCGTGCTGGTCTTGGCGGCAATGCCGGCGCAGGCGCGCAAGCCGGCGTCCGCACCGGCAGCGGCCGATGGCTGGATCAGCTTTGGTGGCGGCTATTACAACGGCCAGGACTACGAAGCGCCTGCCGGAAGTCCCAAGGGCGACGCGGAACGCGTCGGCGGCTACGAGGCCATGCTGGCCTTCAACCACGCGGGGCCGGTGCTGCTGCGGCTGCGCTCGACCTGGATGTTCGACTTCACGAGCAACACCGCCGAGGAAGTCGCCGCGCTGGTCGGACTGCCGCTGGCACCCGGCCGGCAGCTCTATCTGGCCGCCGGTGTATCGCGTCTGACCGACGTCTCCAACACGCAGCAGTCGCCGACCGTGGGCGTGCCCATCGAGCTGCTGTTCTATCCGACGCGCGGTCTGGAAGTCGGCGTGCACGGCAACCTCAACCCGGACAGTGACTTCATCGGTTTCACGTTCGGCGGCGTGTTCGGCAAGCAGCGTGCGCCGTAGCGGCACGTGTGCAGCGGCGCCGCGCGCTCCTGTGCTCTAATGCGCGCGCATGCACCATCCCTACGAGCTGTACGCCGGACTGCGCTACACGCGCGCCAAGCGGCGCAATCACTTCATCTCGTTCATCTCGCTGGCGTCGATGCTCGGCATCGCCATCGGCGTGACCGCGCTGATCACCGTGCTGTCGGTGATGAACGGCTTCGAGCGCGAGTTGCGCGCGCGCATTCTCGGCATGGCTTCGCACGCCACCATTTCGGCCTTTCGTGGCGGACTGGAGAACTGGTCCGGTGTCGCCGCGCAGGCGGCGCAGAATCCGCAGATCGTGGGGCTGGCGCCGTACATCGAAGGCGAGGGCATGGTCAAGGTCGGCGGTGAACTGTCCGGCACCTTGCTGCGCGGCATCCTGCCCGACGAGGAGCGCAAGGTCTCGGACATCGGCGCGCACATCACCGCCGGTTCGCTCGAGTCGCTGCAGCCGGGTGCGTTCAACATCGTGCTCGGGTATGAGCTGGCGACGGCGCTGGGCGCAACGATCGGCGACCGGATCGACCTGATGATCCCGCAGGCCAGCGTGACGCCGGCCGGTGTCCTGCCGCGTTTCCGCCGCTTCACCGTGACCGGCATCTTCCGTATCGGCATGTACGAGTTCGACCGCGGACTGGTGCTGGTGCACCTGGCCGACGCGCAGGCGTTGCTGCGCATGGGGGAGACGGTGACCGGCGTGCGCCTGAAGCTGCGCGATCTGTTCGACGCGCCGCGCGTGGCGCGCGAACTGGCCGCCGAGCTGCCGGGGCTGTACTACGTCAACGACTGGACACGCAGCCACGCCAATTTCTTCCGCGCGGTGCGCACCGAGAAGATGGTGATGTTCATCATCCTGTCGCTGATCGTCGGCGTCGCCGCATTCAATATCGTCTCGACGCTGGTGATGGTCGTGCAGGACAAGCAGGCCGACATCGCCATCCTGCGCACGCTGGGGGCCACGCCACGTTCGATCATGGCGATCTTCATGGTGCAGGGTTCGATCATCGGTTTCGTCGGCACGCTGCTGGGTGTCGCCGGCGGCATCGCGCTGGCGCTCAATGTCGAGAGCCTGGTGCCGCTGCTCGAACGTCTGACGGGTCAGCAGTTCCTGTCGCCGGACGTGTACTACATCAGCGACCTGCCGTCGGAACTCGAGGCCAGCGACGTCGTCCGCATCGCCGCGCTGTCGCTCGCGCTGGGGCTGCTCTCCACCCTGTATCCGGCCTGGCGCGCGTCGCGCGTGCAGCCGGCCGAGGCGCTGCGCTATGAATGAGACGACGGCGGCGGATGTCGTCCTGCGCGCGCAGAATCTGGCCAAGACCTTCGACGATGGCCGCCTGCGGCTCGAGGTCCTGCACGGGATCGACCTCGAAGTGCGCCGCGGCGAGCGCGTGGCGATCGTCGGCGCGAGCGGCACCGGCAAGTCCACACTGCTGCACTGCCTCGGCGGACTGGATGCGGCCAGCGCCGGCGAGGTCTGGGTGGACGGCGAGCGCATGTCGGCGCTGTCGGACGCCGCGCGCGGCCGCCTGCGCAACCGGGCGCTCGGATTCGTCTATCAGTTCCATCACCTGTTGTCGGAATTCACCGCGCTGGAAAACGTCGCGTTGCCCCTGCTGATCCGGCGTTGCGGCGAGCGCGACGCCTATGCGCGGGCGCGCGAGTTGCTGCAGCGCGTGGGGCTGGGCGAGCGGCTGGAGCACAAGCCCGGCGAGTTGTCCGGCGGCGAGCGGCAGCGGGCGGCGGTGGCGCGTGCGCTGGTCACGCATCCGTCCTGCGTGCTCGCCGACGAGCCGACCGGAAATCTCGACCGCAGGACCGCCGAGCGCGTGTTCGAACTGATGCTGGAACTCAACCGCGAACTCGGGACCAGTCTGGTCGTCGTCACGCACGACACGGGCCTGGCCCAGCGCATGGACCGCGTGCTGACGCTCGAAGGCGGGCAGCTGGTGACGCAGTCCGCGCCGTAAGCGCGGTACGCAGCGAGGCCGCGCAGCGGCCGGAGGGAGGTGAAGGGTGCAGGCCGCATGGGGCGGTACGGTGCTCGAACGCATGGCGGGCGATCTGCGTGCGCTGGTGGTGGCCTTCACTGTCGGCGTTCTGGCGGTCTTCGCGCTGCGGACGCTGCCGTCGCTGGAACTCTACGCCGCGCTGGCCGTGACGGCGGCGCTGCCCTGGCGCGGCCGCGCGTTGTGGGCGGCGGCCGTGCTCGGCGTGCTGCTGGCGGGCTGGCACGGGCAGCAGGCACTGGATCGCCGCTGGCCGGCGTCGCGGCACGGCGAGGAAATCGAACTGCGCGGCACGGTCGTGTCTCTGCCGGAACGGCGCGCCGGTGCCGATGGCGGTGCCGATCTGCGCTTCGAGTTCGAACCGGAATCCGATATCGCGCCGCGGCGGATGCGCGTGAGCTGGTATGGCAGCGAGTCCGTCGTGCGTGGCGGCGATTGCTGGCGGCTGCGGCTGCGCATGCGCACGCCGCACGGTTCGCTCAATCCCGGCGGCTTCGACTACGAAGGCTGGCTGCTGCGCGAGCGCATCGACGCCACGGCGACGGTGCGCAGCGGCGAGTTCTGCGGGATGGCGGGCGGGCAGAGGGTTTTGCAGCTGCGCCAGCGCATCGCCGAGCACTTGCTGGAGCGGCTCGGGGCGCGTCCGGCGGCGGCGCTCGCCGTGGCACTCGTGGTGGGCGACGGCAGCGTCCTGCGCGATGCCGACTGGGACCGTTTCCGTCGCACCGGCACCACGCACCTGATGGTGATTTCCGGTTTCCACCTGGCGATCGTCGCGGGCTTCGCGTTGCTGCTGCTGCGCTGGCTGTGGTCGCTGTGGCCGGCGCTGTGCCTCTGGCTGCCGGCGCAGCGGGTCGCGCTGTTCGGCTCCGCGCTGGTCGCGGCCGGCTATGCCCTGGTGAGTGGCATGGGTACACCGGTGACCCGCGCCTTGGTCATGCTGCTCGTCCTGGTGCTCGCGGCGGCGACGCACCGCCTGCATCAGCCCAGCCGGGCGCTGGCACTGGCCTGGGGGCTGATCGTGTTGCTCGATCCGTTCGCGGTGCTCAGTCCCGGGTTGTGGCTGTCGTTTGCCGCGGTCGCCGCGATCTTCTATGTCTCGTCCGGTCGGCTGCGGCAGCCTTCGGCCTGGCGGCTGCTGGTGCGTGTGCAGCTGCTGCTCAGCGCGGTGTCGCTGCCCTTGACGCTGTATTTCTTCCAGGGGCTGAGCTGGCTGTCGCCACTGGTCAATCTGGCTGCCGTGCCGCTGTTCGGCCTGCTGGTGCCCGCCCTGTTCGTGGCCGTGCTGCTGTCGATGTTCTCCGGTGCCATCGCGGAGTGGGCGCTGCGCTGGATCGCGCAGGGACTGGACGGCATTCACGCGGGTCTGGGGTTGGTCGCCACGCTGCCGCAGACCTGGCTGCCGGCCAGTGCAGCGCCGGCGGCCTTGTTGCTTGCGGCGCTGGGTGCCGTGCTGATTTTCGCGCCGTGGGGCCTGCCGAGCCGGGCGCTCGGCGTGGTGTGCATGGTGCCCTTGCTGTGGCCGCGCGCGCCGTCGGCCGAAGGGCTGACAGTCACGGCGCTCGACGTCGGGCAAGGTCTCGCCGTCGTCGTGCGCACGGCGGCCCACACGCTGGTGTACGACGCCGGACCGGCGTTCGACGAGGGATTCGACGCCGGGCGATCGGTGGTGGCGCCATACCTGCTGGCACAGGGACTGCGCCGGATCGATCGCCTGGTGCTTTCGCACGATCACAACGATCACGCCGGCGGAATCGGCGCGCTGCGCGCGCTACTGCCGGTCGCCGACGAGATCGGCACCGCGCAGGGTCGGCCGTGCGTCGAGGACGAAGGCTGGGAATGGGACGGCGTGCGCTTCCGTCTCCTGCATCCGCAGACCGCACGCGGTGACGACAACGAGCAGTCCTGTGTCCTGCGCATCGAGGGGCCGTACAGCGTCCTTCTGCCGGGCGACATCGAGCGCCGCTCAGAACGGCGTCTGCTGCGCGAGCGTCGCGCCGACCTGGCCGCCGACGTGCTGCTGTCACCGCATCATGGCAGCCGCACGTCGTCGAGCGCGGATTTCGTCGCCGCGGCGCGGCCTGCCGTGGTCGTGCACTCGGCGGGCTGGCGCAGCCGCTTCGGTCATCCCCGGCCGGAAGTCCGCGAGCGCTATGCCGACATCGGCGCGCGGCAGTACGTCACCGGTGTCGTCGGTGCGGTGACGATCCGTCAGGCCGACGATGGCGGTCTGCGTGTCGAAGAGTACCGGCGCGAGCACGCGCGCTGGTGGAATGCAGCCGCGGAGCCGTGACGCGTCAACATTGCTTGCAGGTTGCAGGGTGCAGGTTGCAGAAAAGACGCTTGTCCTCACGCAGCCCGCAACCCGCGGTCTGCAACCGGCTCTCGTGCTGCTACAGCTTCGTCGGGTTCGGCGCGTCGCCGTAGATCTCCTTCGGATCGAAGGTCTTTTCCGCCTCGCGGTAGATCAACGTGCGTTCGGCCGGGCCGGCGCCGGTCGGCACCGAACGGTAGAAGCAGGAACGGAAGCCGACATGGCAGCTGGCGTCGCCGACGACGTCCACCTGCAGCCAGAGCGCATCCTGGTCGTCGTCGATGCGCAGATCGACGACTTTCTGCACCAGACCGCTGGTGGCGCCCTTGTGCCAGAGTACCTGGCGCGAGCGCGACCAGTAGTGGGCCTCGCCCGTCAGGATCGTGCGCTTGAGCGCCTCGGCGTTCATGTAGCCGAGCATCAGCACTTCGCCGGTCTTCGCCGCCGTGGTCACGCAGGGGATCAGACCGTGTTCGTCGAACTTGGGCGCCAGTTCGTGGCCTTCCTCGACCTGCTCGATGCTGACGCGGGAGAAGAAGCGGACGTCGGGCTGCGGATCGGTGGCCATCGCGGCTGCGGGGGCAAAAAAAGGGGGCGCTTTTATACCACAAGCGCCGGCAGCGGCGGCCGGATCACTCCGCCCGGCGGTTGTCGCGGGTGCGCCGTGACTGGGGCGCTTGCGGCTTCGCGGGCGTCTGGGGCGCGCCGGCTGCGGGGTCGGCTTCGGACCCCTGCGGCCTGACGCTGCCGCGTTCGACGCGCGGGGCTTCGCGGTCGCCGCGCGGCCGATCCGCGGTTCGCGGCGGCGGAGACGACGCGCCGGCCGACTCGCCGGTCGGAATCACCCGACCCGGGCTGCCCTGCGCGCGCGGGCCCGGATCGCGCGGGATCTTGCGGTCGTCGGGGATCAGCCGTGGCGGCTTGGGCGCATAGACGATTCCCGGCTTGTTGCCGGGCGGATCGGCGGGACGATCGCGCGGCGGCCAGTTGCGGATCCAGTCGGCCCCTTCGCCGGGCCGTTCGCGGGGCGGATCGTGGCGCGGTGGATCGTGACGGGGTGGATCGTGACGGGGTGGGTCGTGGCGTGGATAGCCGCGGTAGGGATAGCCGTAATACGGGTATCCATAGTACGGGTAGCCGTAGTACGGATAGCCGTAATAGATGCGGGTCCAGTACACCGATGGGTAGCTGTAACGCGGCGCGCACGGGCCGTAGTAGGGGTCGCAGGCCCATGGATCCACGACGGTGTACGTCGTCGAGGGGGCCGGCTGGGCATCGTAAACCGGGTAACTCACGCAGGCCGTCGCACTGGCGCCGAGGATCAGGGCGGTCAGGCTGCGGACCATGCGCGAGAATCGAATCATGGCACCGAGTCTGGCGCGGCGGGCATGAACCGGGTCTGAACTGCAGCCGGCGGCTCAGGCGCGGGCGACCGCGCCCTTCATCACGCCTTCGAAGGCGCGGACCTCGATCCGGCGTCCCGGGCGGGCAGCCGCGCAGCGGCGGGCCAGATGCTCGGCGATGCATTCCACCGTGCTGTCGGTGTCGAGCAGGTCCACATGGGTCTCCGGCAGCGCGAGCTGGTAATGGCCTTCGGCCGAGCGGTAGGCGAAGCGGACGCGGCCGTTGCCGCGCGCGACGATGTCGGCGCGCGTGCCGAGGTAGATGTCCAGCCAGCGCCGCGCAATCTCCATCTCCAGTTCGGTGTCGCGCTCGCCTTCGACCCGCACCTCGATCCTCGAGCGATGGCCGTGGGCGATGCGCTGGCAGGCGCCGGCATGCTTCTTCAGCCCGTGCACGTAGTGGTAGTACGCGCCGTCGATGCGCTCCGGCCGCAGCAGCAGCCGCCGTTCCCCGACATTGTCCGGCAGCAGCGCGAGCACGCGCGGCGCCAGGTGCGCCGCCACGCTGGAAGCGTCGATCTCGGCGGCGTCGATCGCGCTGACGGCCCTACGCGGCGAACGGTGCTCGATCGCGCCGATGTCGGCGCGGAACAGCACGTGCAGGTCGTCGCCATCCTCATGAATCTCGGTTTCCGCGGCCAGCGCGGGCAGCAGCAGGCGGTGATCGACGCTGCCGTCGATCGCCTGCTTGATGCGGCGCTTCACCTCGACGAAGTCGAGGACCATCGACTGTGCATCCAGGCCGCCTTCGAGTTCGACGTCCACGATCCAGCTTTCACCGACCAGGCCGCGCGCCGCGTCCAGGTAGGCGCAGTCGATCACGGTCAGATGCTCGACAAACAAGGTGGTCATTCGACGAGAGAGAGCCGGTTCCAGACTGTCTTGAAAGTCGGCGCCACGGATGGCGCCGGTTTGTGCAGGGTGCACACGGACCATAGTTTAGAATGCGCGACCTGTCGGCGTGGTGTGCCGCATCGGCCCGCCTCCGGCTTCCCGCCTCCCGCCTCCCGAGAATCGATGACCGTCGTCACCCGCTTCGCGCCCAGTCCCACCGGCTTCCTGCACATCGGCGGCGCGCGCACCGCGTTGTTCTCCTATCTCTATGCCAAGCGCCACGGCGGCCGCTTCCTGCTGCGCATCGAGGACACCGACCGCGAGCGCTCGACGCAGGAGGCGGTCGATGCGATCTTCGAGGGCATGGCCTGGCTGGGCCTGAAGTCCGATGTCGAGCCCATCTACCAGACCCAGCGCTTCGATCGGTACCGGGAGGTCATCGCGCAGATGCTCGCCGCCGGTACCGCGTACCGCTGCTACTGCTCCAAGGAGGAGCTGGAGCAGATGCGCAACGAGCAGATCGCGCGCAAGGAGAAGCCGCGCTACGACGGCCGCTGGCGTCCCGAGCCGGGCAAGCGGCTGCCGCCGGTCCCGGAGGGCGTGCAGCCGGTCGTGCGCTTCCGGAACCCGGCCGACGGCCAGGTGGTGATCCCGGACCTGATCAAGGGCGAGATCGTCTTCGACAACGCCGAACTCGACGACCTGATCATCGCGCGCGCCGACGGCACGCCGACCTACAACTTCTGCGTCGTCGTCGATGACTGGGACATGGGCATCACTCATGTCATCCGCGGCGACGATCACGTCAACAACACGCCGCGCCAGATCAACATCCTCAAGGCGCTGGGCGCGACGCCGCCGCAGTACGCGCACGTGTCGATGATCCTCGGCGCCGACGGCACCAAGCTCTCCAAGCGCCACGGCGCGCTGGGCGTGATGGAATACCGCGCGATGGGCTTCCTGCCCGAGGCGATGCTCAACTACCTGGTGCGCCTGGGCTGGAGCCACGGTGACCAGGAGCTGTTCACGCGCCAGGAGATGATCGAGAAGTTCGACTTCGATCACGTCTCGGCTTCGCCGGCGCGCTTCGACATGGAGAAGGCCTACTGGGTCAACCACCAGTATCTGAAGACCGCGCCGCTGGACGTGGTCGTGCCGGAGTTCGACTGGCATCTGCGGCGCATGGGGCTGGATCCGGCGCAAGGTCCGAGGCTGGAGGACGTGATCCTCGCGCAGCGCGAGCGCTGCCGCACGCTGCTGGAGATGGCGGAGAAGTCGCACTTCTTCTACGCCGATCTGACCGGCTACAACGAGAAGGACGCGGCCAAGCACCTGACTGCGGATGCGGCCGAGCTGCTCGAAGCACTCGCCTCTGTGCTCGCCGGCCTGCCGGCATGGACCGCCGAGGCGCTGCATGCGGCGGTCAACGGCTTCGCCGAGAGCCGTGGTCTGGGACTGGGCAAGGTCGCGCAGCCGATCCGCGTCGCGGTCGCCGGCATGGCCGTATCGCCGCCGATCGATCAGACGCTGGCGCTGCTGGGGCGAACCCGCACGCTCGCGCGGCTGACGGCCGCCGTCGAACACGTCCACGGCAAGTCCCGAGCAAATTCGTAGAGCAAGGCCATGAGCATCGAAATCACATTTCCGGACGGTAACAAGAAGTCGTTCGACCAGCCGGTCACCGGTCTGGCGATCGCGCAGGGCATCTCGCCGGGCCTGGCCAAGAAGGCCGCCGTCGTCCTGGTCGATGGCGAGCTGTGGGACCTGACGCGCCCGATCGACCGCGATGCGGCGATCAGCATCGTCACGCGCGACAAGCCGGAAGCGCTGGAGGTGATCCGCCACGATGCGGCCCACGTGCTCGCGCAGGCGGTGCAGGAGCTGTTTCCCGGCACGCAGATTACCTTCGGTCCGGCGACCGAGAACGGCTTCTACTACGACTTCGCACGCGATACGCCGTTCACGGAAGCCGACCTGGAAACGATCGAGCAGAGAATGCGCGAGATCGTCAAGCGCGACCTGCCGATCCGGCGCGAAGTCTGGCCCCGCGACCAGGTGATCGAGTACTTCAGGCAGCACGGCGAGCGCTTCAAGGCCGAGTGGGTGGCCGAGGGCATCGGTCCCGACGAGGAGATCAGCATCTACCGCCAGGGTGACCGCTGGCTCGACATGTGTCTGGGACCGCACCTGCCATCGACCGGCCGGCTCGGCACCGCATTCAAGCTGATCCGGGTGTCCGGTGCGTACTGGCGCGGTGATGCCAACAACGCGCAGCTGCAGCGCATCTACGGCGTCTGCTTCGCCACCGACGACGAGCTCAAGGCCTACCTGAAGATGGTCGAGGAGGCCGAGAAGCGCGATCATCGCAAGCTCGCGCGCCAGCTCGATCTGTTCCACCAGCAGGAAGAGGCGCCGGGCATGGTGTTCTGGCACCCGAAGGGCTGGGCGATCTGGCAGGCGGTGGAGCAGTACGTGCGCAGCACCTACCGCAAGAACGGCTATCAGGAGGTGCGCGGTCCGCAGATCCTGGACGTGAGCCTGTGGAAGAAGTCCGGGCACTGGGACAACTACCACGAACACATGTTCTTCACCGAGTCGGAGAAGCGCACCTACGCGGTCAAGCCGATGAACTGCCCGGGCCACGTGCAGATCTACAACGCCGGCCTGCACAGCTACCGCGACCTGCCGATCCGCTACGCCGAGTTCGGCAGCTGCCATCGCAATGAGCCGTCCGGAGCCCTGCACGGCATCATGCGCGTGCGCGCATTCACGCAGGACGACGGTCACATCTTCTGCACGGAGCAACAGATCGAGCCGGAAGTCACCGCATTCCATCGTCAGGCGATGCAGGTCTATGCCGACTTCGGCTTCTCGGAGGTCGCCGTCAAGCTGGCGCTGCGCCCCGACAAGCGGATCGGCGCCGACGAGATCTGGGACCGCGCCGAACAGGCACTGCGCGCGGCGCTGCGCGCCGCCGGTGTGGCGTGGACCGAACTGCCCGGCGAGGGGGCGTTCTACGGGCCCAAGATCGAGTATCACCTCAAGGACTCGATCGGCCGGTCGTGGCAGCTCGGCACGATGCAGGTGGATTTCTCGATGCCCGGCCGGCTCGGCGCCGAGTACGTCGATGAGCACTCGAACCGTCAGGTGCCGGTGATGCTGCACCGCGCGATGCTCGGGTCGATGGAACGCTTCATCGGCATCCTGATCGAGCATCATGCCGGCAGCCTGCCGTTCTGGCTGTCGCCGGTGCAGGTGGTCGTCGCGCCGATCGTCTCGGACGCCGACCGGTATGCGGCCGAGGTCTGCGAGCTGCTCAGGGACGCCGGTCTGCGCGCACAGACCGACCTGCGCAACGAGAAGATCAACTACAAGATCCGCGAACACGCGCTGCAGAAGATCCCGGTGATGGCCATCGTCGGCCGCAAGGAGGCCGAGGATTGCACCGTGACGCTGCGTTACCGCGGCGAGGAGAAGCAGGAGACGCTGCCTCTGGGCGAAGCCGTCGCGCGGCTCGCGGCGACGCGCTGAGCGTTCTCCGGCCGCCCGCCGTGCGATGATGACGGCACATCGTGGAACGGAGCGTGCAGCGGATGCAGCCGGAGCGGACATCGGGTGAGCGGATGCCGGCGGACGTCGATCCCCGCTGGTACCGCGATCTGGTCGAGTCGGCACCCGACGGCATGGTGCTGATCGACGCCGAGGGACGCATCGTCCTGGTCAACGCGCAGGCGGAGCGCCTGTTCGGCTACCAGCGCGAGGAGCTGCTCGGCCAGAGCGTCGAATGCCTCGTGCCGGAGAAGTTCCGCGGGGGCCATGTCCATCACCGCGAGGGCTTCTTCGCGGAGCCGCGGGCACGCGAGATGGGTGCCGGCGTCGAACTGCCGGGACGTCGCAAGGACGGCACGGAGTTCCCGGTCGAAATCTCGCTCAGCCCCCTGCGCACCGAGCGCGGCCTGTTCGTGATGGCCGCGATCCGCAACGCCGAGGAGCGCAAGCGCGCCAACGACAAGTTCCGTGCCCTGCTCGAGACCGCGCCGGACGCGATCGTCATCATCGACCGCAGCGGCACCATCCGCCTGGTCAACGCGCAGACCGAGCGTCTGTTCGGCTATCGCCGCGAGACGATCGTCGGACGGTCGATCGAGGTCCTCATCCCGGAGCGCCTGCGTGGCCGTCATACGCAGCACCGTGACCGCTATTTCCTCGGGCCGAACGTGCGCGACATGGGCGTCGGCCTGGAACTGCTCGGCCGGCGCAAGGACGGCAGCGAGTTCCCGGTGGAGATCAGTCTCAGCCCGTTGCAGACCGAAGAGGGGGTCTGGGCCTCCGCGGCGGTCCGCGACGTCAGCGACCGCAAGCGCGAACGCGATGCCACCGCGCGTCTTGCGGCGATCGTCGAGTCGTCCAACGACGCGATCATGGGCAAGGATCTGCACGGCCGCATCACCAGCTGGAACCGCGCCGCCGAGGCCATGTACGGCTACGCGGCCGCCGAGATCATCGGCCAGCCGGTCGAACGTCTGTTCCCACTCGAGCGCCGAAAGGAGGAGGCCGAAATCCTGGCGCGGGTGCGTCGCGGCGAGCAGATCAAGCATTATGAAACCGAGCGCCTCACCAAGGACGGGCGGCGCATCCAGGTGTCGCTGACCATATCGCCGATCCACGATGCGCAGGGCCTGATCGTCGGCGCATCGACGATCGGCCGGGACATCACCGAACGCAAGAGCGCCGAGCGCAAGTTCCGCGACCTGCTGGACGCGGCGCCGGATGCGATGGTGATCATCGGCACCGACGGCCGCATCACGCTGATCAATGCGCAGGCCGAGCGTCTGTTCGGCTATGCGCGCGACGAGATGATCGGCCAGCCGATCGAACTGCTCATTCCGCAACGCTTCCAGCTGCGCCACCGCCAGCACCGCGCCGACTATGCAAGCGATCCGCGGCAGCGGCCGATGGGTAGCGGCCTCGACCTGTGGGCGCGGCGCAAGGACGGCAGTGAGTTCCCGGTGGAGATCAGCCTCGGGCCGTTGCAGACCGAGGACGGAACGCTGATCACGGCGGCGGTGCGAGACATCACCGAACGCAAGAATTTCGAACGCCAGCTCGCCGACTACGCCGACAGTCTCAAGCGCAGCAACCGCGAACTCGAGCAGTTCGCGTATATCGCCTCGCACGACCTGCGGGCACCGCTGCGCAGCATCACCGGCTTTGCACAGCTGCTGAACAAGAAACACGCGGCTGCGTTGGCGCCGGAGGCGGTCGAGTTCCTCGGCTACATCACGCAGAGCGCCAAGCAGATGCAGTCGCTGATCGACGATCTGCTGCTGTTCTCGCGCGTCAGCCGCGCTCAGCAGCCGCCGGCGACGGTGGACTGCGAGGCCTTGCTGGCCAAGGTCGAGGCGCAGCTCAAGGCGACGATCGACGCACGCCAGGCCAGCATCACCCACGATCCGCTGCCGACGGTGATGGGCATCGAGCACGAGCTCTTGCAGCTGTTCCAGAACCTGATCTCGAACGGTCTGAAATTCCAGCCTGCGGAGCGTCCCAGCGTGCACGTGAGTGCGCATCCGGAGGGTCAGGGCTGGCATTTCACGGTGACCGACCGCGGTATCGGCATCGCGCCGGAACACCACGAGAAGATCTTCCTGATCTTCCAGCGGCTGCACACCGCGGAGGAATACGAGGGGACGGGAGTGGGTCTGGCAATCTGCAAGAAGATTGTCGAGCACCACGGCGGGCGTATCTGGGTCGAGTCGGCGCCGGGAAAGGGCTCGACGTTTCATTTCACGCTCAAGGCGGTCACGCCGACCGAGTCGGGGGGCGAGGCGACGTGAGGTCCTGGTTCTGGATGGTGTTGGTCAGCGTGCTGCCGGCCGCGGCCCTGGCGATGGAGGGCACGGACATCCCCGGCGTGACGCTGCGCGGTGAGTGGGTGCAGGGCGGCGTGCTGGTGGGCCGCGCGCCGGTCGGTGCGCGGGTCTGGTTCAATGCGCGCGAGCTGCGGCTCGATGCCGACGGTCGTTTCGTCTTCGGCTTGCACCGCGACGAGCCTCCGACCGCCGAGCTGCGCGTGCAGCTGCCCGACGAGCCGGCGAGCCTCAGCTATCGGACCCAGGTCAAGGCGCGTCGGTACGACATCCAGCGCATCGACGGGCTGCCGCCGAAGATGGTGGCCCCGCCGCCGGAGGTGCAGGCGCGCATCGCCGCCGACCAAGCGGCGGTGGCCAGGGCCCGGGACCGCGACAGTCCCCTGGCGGGTTTCGCCGAGTCCTTCATCTGGCCGTGTATCGGCCCGGTGTCCGGCGTGTTCGGCAGCCAGCGCATCCTCAACGGCGAACCCAAACAGCCGCACTACGGGGTCGATGTGGCCGTACCCACCGGGACGAAGGTGTTCGCACCGGCCAGCGGCATCGTCAGCCTCGCGCATCCCGACATGTACTACACCGGCGGCACGCTGATGATCGATCACGGTCATGGCCTGTCGTCGGCGTTCCTGCACCTGTCGAAGCTGCTCGTCAAAGAGGGTCAGGCCGTGCGCCAGGGCGAGCCGATCGCCCTGTCCGGTGCGACCGGCCGCGCGACCGGCGCGCACCTGGACTGGCGCGTCAACTGGTTCGATGCGCGCGTCGATGCGCAGATGCTGGTGCCGCCGATGGATCAGGCGCGTGCCCGGAACGCCGCCCGTTAATGCCGTGTTCAGCGCTGCGGGGCGTGCGGCACGACGCCAGTCGCCGCAACGGCTGCGCCTATGGAACAATCCACGGCACTGAGCTGGAGTCGAGGAATCATCATGAAGCACGGATCTTGGGCGGCCCTGTTGGTGGTGGCGTCGGTGCTGCTGCCCGCCTGCGCGAGCAACGAGCCGCGGTCGGCCGAGGACAAGGCACTGGCACGCGAGCGTGCCGCGGAGGAGCGCGGGCGTCGCGAGGCCGAGGACGACATGCGCCGGCAGCAGGCGATGCAACAGCAACAGCGCAGACGTCCGTCTGCCGGCGTCGGTGGCGTCGAACTGCCGGAACCCCCGGAACCGCCGGCCGTGACCGTACCGCCCGGACTGATCCGGTAAGCGCTTGCAGCCCTCGCCCACGCAGACCGGGCGCTGGCGAGCGCTGCAGGCGCACGCGCAGCGCCTGCGCGCCATGCGCACGCTCGAGCTGTTCACGCGCGATCCGCAGCGGGTCACGCGCTGTTCGGCGCAGGCCTGCGGGTTGTACCTGGATTACGCGAAGCAGCGCCTCGACGCAGCGGCGATCGACGCGCTGATCGCCCTGGCGGAAGAGCGCGAGCTGGCGCAGTGGCGCGAGCGGCTGTTCGCCGGCGACTGCGTCAACGGCACCGAAGCGCGGCCCGCGCTGCACATGGCGCTGCGTGCGCCGCGGGGCGCGCGCTTCATCGACAGCCGCCACGGCGATGTGCTCGCCGACGTGCACGCCACGCTCGACGCGATGCGTCGGTTCGCCGGCGCGGTCCGCGGTGGCGGCTGGCGCGGCGCGACCGGTGCGGCGATCACCGATGTCGTCAACATCGGCATCGGCGGCTCCGATTTCGGACCCCGCATGGTCTGCGAGGCCTTGCGGCCGTTCGTCGACGGACCACGGCCGCGCTTCGTCGCCAACGTCGATCCTGCCGATCTCAACGACGTGCTGGCCGGGCTCGCGCCGGCGACCACCCTGTTCGTCGTCGTCAGCAAGACGTTCACCACGCAGGAGACGCTGGCCAATGCGCGTCGCGCGCGGAGCTGGCTGGTCGAGTCCCTGGGCGAGGCCGCGGTGGCGCATCACTTCGTCGCGGTATCGACCAACGTGCGCGAGGTCGCCTTGTTCGGCATCGCGCCGGCCAACATGTTCGGCTTCTGGGACTGGGTCGGCGGCCGGTATTCGCTATGGAGCGCCGTCGGGCTCAGCGCGATGCTGGCGCTCGGGCCGGAGCGCTTCGATGCGCTGCTCGCCGGCGCACACGCGATGGACCGGCATTTCATCGAGGCGCCGGCAGCTGCCAACCTGCCCGTGCTGCTGGGGCTGATCGGCATCTGGAACAGCAACTTCCTCGGCTGTGCGAGCCAGGTCGTCGTGCCCTACGCGCAGCGCCTCGCCCTGTTCTGCGGCTGGCTGCAGCAGCTGGAGATGGAGTCGAACGGCAAGGGGGTGGACCGCGACGGACGCACGGTCGATCACCCGACGACGCCGGCGCTGTGGGGCAGCGTTGGCAGCAACGCGCAGCATGCCTATTTCCAGATGCTGCATCAGGGACCGGCGGTTCACGCCATCGATTTCATCCTGCCGGTCGAGGGCGACGCCGGTTGTGACGAGATGCAGCGGATGCTGGTGGCCAACTGTCTGGCGCAGTCGGCGGCGCTGATGCGTGGCAAGTCGGTGCACGAGGTGCGCGCGGAGCTGCAGGCGACGGGCCTGTCCGGTGCGGCATTGGAGGCAGCCGTCCCGCACCGCGTGTTTCCCGGCGATCGACCGAGCAACACCCTGCTGCTGCCGCGCCTCGATCCCGCGCATCTGGGGGCCCTTCTGGCGCTCTATGAGCACCGGGCGTTCGTGCAGGGTGTGATCTGGGGCGTCAATTCCTTCGACCAGTGGGGTGTCGAACTGGGCAAGCAGCTCACCCGGCGGATCCTCGATCGTCAGTCGGATGCCGTCATCGATCCCTCGACGGCGGTGCTGATGCAGCGGACCGGCCTGCGCCGCTGATCGCCAGATCGTGCCGGGCCAGCGCCCAGCGCACGTGCTCGCGCACCATCTCGTCGGGGTGGTCGAGGCGTCGCTGCAAGGCCGCGATGATCTCGTCCGAAGCCGGCGCGTTACCGAGTGCCACCGCCAGATTGCGCAGCCAGCGCGCGTAGCCGGCGCGGCGCAGCGCCATGCCCTCGGTACGGCGCAGCCATTCGTCCTCGTCCCAGCCGAACAGGTCGATCAGGCGCGCGCGGTCCAGTCCATGACGCGGCGCGAAGTCGGGGTCGGCGCTCAGCCGTGCGTAGCGGTTCCAGGGGCACACCAGCTGGCAGTCGTCGCAGCCGAAGATGCGGTTGCCGATCAGCGGGCGCAGGTCTTCGTCGATGCTGCCGTGATGCTCGATGGTCAGGTAGGAGATGCAGCGGCGCGCGTCGAGCTGGTACGGGGCGACGATCGCCTGGGTCGGGCAGACCTTGATGCAGGCCGTGCAGCGCCCGCAGCCGTTATCCGGCGGCGCACCCGGCGTCGGCGGCAGCGGCAGATCGGTGTAGATCTCGCCGAGGAAGAACCAGGACCCTTCCTGCTTGTTCAGCAGCAGCGTGTGCTTGCCGATCCAGCCCAGGCCAGCATCCCGTGCCAGCGCCTTTTCCAGAACCGGCGCGCTGTCGCACAGCACCCGGTAGCCGTGCGGACCGACGGCCTGCTCGATGCGTCGGCCGAGCCTGAGCAGGCGCGCACGCACGACGCGGTGGTAGTCGCGGCCCAGCGCGTAGCGCGAGATGTAGGCGTGGGCGCCATCGTCGAGCAGGGCCAGCGCGTCGGCCGCGTCGGGACGGTAGGGCAGGCGCGCGCTGATCACGCTGAGCGTGCCGGGGCGCAGGCGCTCGGGCTCGGCGCGCAGATCGGGGTCGCGTGCCATGAACGACATGCCGCCGTGCCGGCCCAGCGCGATCCAGTCGGCGAGGTGCACGCGGTCGGCATCGAGCCGGCGCGCCGACACCTCGGCGTCGGCGAATCCGAGTTCGCGCGCCCACACGGGGATCTGGCGGGCGATTGCAGTCGGCGTGTCGGGGTGCAACGGCCGCCCCCTATACTGTGGCGATGCAGGAGATCCAGCGCCGATTGTACGTGGCCGACCAGGTGCGCGAGCTCGACCGCCGTGCGATCGCCGGCGGCATTCCGGGCTATGCGCTGATGCAGCGTGCGGCCGCGGCGTGCTGGCGCGTGCTGACCGAACGCTGGGGCGTGCCGCGGCGCGTGGTCGTTGTCTGCGGCAGCGGCAACAACGGCGGCGATGGTTACGAGATCGCGCGACTGGCGCGCCGGGCACGCGCCGAGGTCGAGCTGTACTGCGTGGGTCGGCCGCCGGATCGCGGCGATGCCGCCACCGCGCGCGCGGCCTGGCTCGCCGAGGGCGGCGACAGCGCGGACTGTCCGCCGCAGCTGCCGGCGTGCGACTGGGTCATCGACGCACTGTTCGGCACGGGCCTGTCGCGCCCCCCCGAGGGCGCGGCGGCGCAGGCCATCGAGGCGATCAACCTCGCCGCACGGCGTGGCGCGCGCGTGCTGGCGGTGGATGTCCCCTCCGGTCTCGATGCGAGCCGCGGCACCGCGCCCGGTGCCTGCGTGCGCGCCGATGTGACCGTCAGCTTCATCGGCAACAAGCTCGGCCTGTGGACCGGGCACGGCCCGGATTGCGCCGGGCTGCGCTGCTTCGACACGCTCGACGTGCCGGCCGGAATCCTCGCCGAGCTGGAGCCGGCCGCCTGGCTGCAGCACGAGTCGGATCTGGGTCGGCTCGGGCGCCGGCCACGCGACGCGCACAAGGGCGGATCCGGACACGTGCTCGTGGTGGGCGGCAATCTGGGCATGGCCGGCGCGGCCCTGCTGGCCGGCCGGGCCGCGCTACGCGCCGGCGCGGGGCTGGTGACGGTCGCGACGCGGACCGCGCATGCGGCGGCACTGACCGCCGCGCAGCCCGAGCTGATGGTGCACGGCATCGACGCGGTGGCGCAGCTCGATGCTCTACTGGCGCGGGCGAGCGTCGTCGCGCTGGGGCCGGGTCTGGGGCAGGACGAGTGGGCGCGGGCCTTGTTCGCGCATGTGCTCACTGCGGATCCGCCATTGGTCGTCGATGCCGATGCGCTCAACCTGCTGGCGCGCCTGCCGCGCCGCCGCGAGCGCTGGATCCTGACGCCGCATCCGGGCGAGGCGGCGCGTCTGCTCGGCTGTACCACCGCGGAGGTTCAGCTCGATCGCCCCGGCAGCGTCGCCGCGCTCGAACGGCGTTACGGGGGCACGGTGGTGCTCAAGGGCGCCGGGAGCCTCGTCGGCGGCGTGACGCCGCGGATCTGCCCGTATGGCAATCCCGGCATGGCCTGTGGTGGCATGGGCGACGTGCTGACCGGGGTGATCGCGGCACTGTGGGCGCAGGGGCACGGACCGCAGCAGGCGGCCGAGCTCGGTGTCCTCGCGCATGCGCTGGCCGGCGACCGCGCCGCGCTGCGGGGCGAGCGTGGGTTGCTGCCGCAGGATCTGCTCGCCGAACTGCGCGGGATCGTGAACCCATGACGCGGGCGCTGAGCTGCGAGCTGCGCGGCGCGGCTGCCACGGAGGCGGCCGGCGCGGCGCTGGCGCGGTCCCTGCGCGGCGAGCCGGCCATCGTGTTCCTCGAAGGCGAACTCGGTGCCGGCAAGACGACGCTGGCGCGCGGATTCCTGCGCGCGCTGGGCGTGCGCTCGACCGTGCGCAGTCCGACCTACACGCTGATGGAACCCTACGACATCGGCGCCTGCACCGTCGTGCACATGGACCTGTACCGCTTGCAGGACGCCGAGGAGCTGTGGGGGCTGGGGCTGGACAGCTATCCGCCCGACCGGGACGTCTGGCTGGTCGAATGGCCGGAGCGCGCGGAGGCGCGTTTGCCGGTGCCGCGCATCCGCGTGCGTCTGCAGGGCGCCGGCCAGGTGCGCCGGTTCGAGGTGGCGGCCGACGGCGCGCTGCTGGACCGGCTCCTGGCCGAGTTGCAGGATTTGCATGAAGTAAGTTGCCTATCTTGATGTTTACTGAGGGAAAGGCATCTTGCGCTTTGCCGGCGATGGGAGTAGCGTTCGGGCAAATCCTGCGGATTGTCGCTATGCGTTGGGCTTGGGTCCTTGTCGGAATGCTCGTTGCGCCTGCGGTCGGTGCGGCGGAGTTGCGCGACCTGCGCCTGTGGGAAGGCCCCGAAGCGACCCGCGTGGTGTTCGATCTCGACGGCGAGGTCCAGCACAAGCTGTTCACGCTCAGCGATCCGCAGCGGGTCGTCGTCGATATCGACGGTCTCACGCGCGGCGCGATCGCGCGCATCGAAGCTGCGACGGGGCGTGGTGTGGTCGAACGCCTGCGCGGTGGCGCACGCGGCGACAGCGTGCGCGTGGTGCTCGATGTGCGCGACAAGGTCTTCGCGACCAGCTTCGTGCTGCCCCCCAACGCCGACTACGGCTACCGGCTCGTCGTCGATCTGGCCAATCCGGCCGGCGAGCTCGCCGCGGTTGCGGCGCCGCCGCGTCCCGAGCCGGCGTCGGCCGTGCAGCTGCGTGACAAGCCGATCGTGATTGCCGTGGATGCCGGGCATGGCGGCGAGGATCCCGGCGCCAAGGGCGGTAGCGGCCTGCTGGAGAAGGACGTCGCGCTGGCCGTGGCGCGCAAGCTGGCGAAGCTGATCAACGACACGCCGAACATGCGTGCGGTGCTGACCCGCGACGGCGATTACTACGTGGGCCTGCGCGACCGTGTCAACGTCGCGCGCCGGCATCAGGCCGATCTGTTCGTGTCGGTGCACTGCAATGCGTTCACGCGCCGCGACATGCGCGGCACGGCGGTCTATGTGCTGTCCAACCGCGGCGCGACCAGCGAGCACGCCCGCTGGCTCGCGCACAAGGAGAACGCGGCCGATCTGGTCGGCGGCGTCGGCATCCACGACAAGGACAACGAGCTGGCCGCAGTGCTGATCGACCTTTCGCAGGGGGCGACGATGGAGGCGAGCTTCGACGTCGGCAGCCGCATCCTCGGCTCCATGGCCAAGGTCAACCAGCTGCAGAAGCCGGAGATCCAGCAGGCGGGCTTTGCCGTGCTCAAGGCGCCGGACATCCCCTCGGTGCTGGTCGAAACGGCGTTCATCACCAACCCGCATGAAGAGAAGCTGCTGGCGTCGGCGACGTTCCAGTCCAAGCTGGCGCAGCAGATCCTCGAAGGTATCCACGGCTACTTCAACAGCTACCGGCCCCAGCAGCAGGTCGTGCAGACCGATGCACCACTGCAGTACGCCGGCCGCTCCGGCGAGGGGGCGCTGCGCGAGACTTCGTTCACCCAAGGCGTCTCCCGGTAACGGGGGCTGCATTGACCCGGACGGCTCTGCCGTCCGGGTTTTTTGTTGGTCACCGGGTTTTTTGTTGGTCACGGGACGGGCATTCCGTGCGAGACGGAGGCTCCGTCCGCTGCTGTCGAGACCGGCGGGCCGCGTAAACTAGCGCGATGATTCGCGTCCTCCCCGATCAGCTCATCAATCAGATTGCAGCCGGCGAGGTCGTGGAGCGGCCGGCCGCGGTCGTCAAGGAACTGGTCGAGAACAGCCTCGATGCCGGCGCGCGGCGCGTCGAAGTCGAACTGGAGCGCGGCGGCATCGGGCTGATCCGCGTGCGCGACGACGGCACCGGCATCGACGCGGACGAGCTGGTGCTCGCGCTGCAGCGGCACGCGACCAGCAAGCTCACCAGCCTTGACGACCTGCAGCGCGTCGCCACGCTGGGCTTCCGTGGCGAGGCCTTGCCCAGCATCCTGTCGGTCGCGCGCCTGCGGCTCGTCTCGCGCACCGCCGATGCGACCCACGGCTGGGGTGTGGGCGGCGACGGGCAGCTGGACGGCGCGCGTCCGGCGCCGTGCGCACATCCGCCCGGGACCAGTGTCGAGGTCCGCGACCTGTTCTTCAACACGCCTGCACGCCGCAAGTTCCTCAAGGCCGAGAGCACCGAGTTCCGGCACGCACAGCAGGCGCTCGAACGCATCGCGCTGTCGCGCTTCGACGTCGCCTTTGCGCTGCGGCACAACCAGCGCCGCGTCTGGGAACTGGCGCCCGCCGACAGCGCGCGGGCGCGCCAGGCGCGCATCGAGGCGATCTGCGGCGCCGAGTTCGTCACGCAAGCGGTGACGCTCGACGAATCCAGGATGGGCATGCGCCTGCATGGCTGGATCGGCCTGCCGAGTTTCGCGCGCACCCAGGCCGACCTGCAGTTCCTCTACGTCAACGGGCGGCTGGTGCGCGATCGCCTGCCGGGCGCCGCGCTGCGACGCGCCTTTGCCGACGTCATGCACTCGACGCATTTCCCGGCTTATGTGCTCTACCTGGAGCTCGATCCGCAGGCGGTCGATGTCAACGTGCATCCGCAGAAGACCGAGGTGCGTTTCCGCGACGCCGGCCGCGTCCACGACATGCTGTTCGGCGCAGTGCACCAGGCACTGCGCCGGGTGCGACCGGAGCCCGAGCACCACCATCGCCTGACGCTCGCCACGCAGACCGTACCTGCGTCGCAGCCGGCACAGGTATCGATGCACTACGATCCGCCGCAGTCGGCCGGGCCCGAGTCGATGCCGAGCACGGCCGTCGCCGAGGCGGCCGCGAACTACCGGTTGCCGACACCGCCCGCAGCCGAGCCGGCGCTCGGCCATGCGCTCGCGCAGCTGCACGGAGTCTATGTGCTCGCGCAGAATCGCCACGGCCTGATCGTCGTCGATGCGCACGCGGCGCACGAGCGCATCCTCTACGAGCGCATGAAGACGCAGCTGGAGCAGGGAGGGATCCCCGCGCAGGCACTGCTGGTGCCGGAGACGATCGCGTTGCACGAGGACGAGGCCGACGCGCTCGAAGCCAGACGTGACGAGCTGTATCGCCTTGGCATCGACATCGATCGTGCCGGCCCGGCGGCGGTGCGCGTGCGCGCCCTGCCGTCCCTGCTGCCGCTGGGTGAAGTGCAGGCGCTGATCCGCGACCTGGTGCACGACGAGGAGCGCCGCGAGTCGCTGAGCCATTTCGGCCAGGCGCTGGAAGCGCAGTATCGCGTGCTCGCCGATATCGCGTGCAAGGCCGCGATCAAGGCCAACCGCCGCCTGACGCTGCCGGAGATGGACGCGCTGCTGCGCGACATGGAGCGCACCGAATTGTCCGGTCAGTGCAATCACGGCCGCCCGACCTGGGTGCAGATCGGCATGGCGGATCTCGACCGGCTGTTCCTGCGTGGGCGCTGAAAGGCGGTTGCCCGGCTCCGGCGTCCGGTCCATGGCGGCTGCGGTCGCGCGCCAGCGTCACGATCCGGAGTCCGGGCGCGATCTGTCCCCGGTACTCATGCTCATGGGGCCGACCGCTGCGGGCAAGTCCGGGCTCGCGCTGGCGCTGGCGGAGCGTGTGCCGGTCGAGATCATCAGCGTGGACTCCGCGCAGATCTACCGCGGCATGGACATCGGCACGGCCAAGCCATCGGCGGCGGAACGTGCCCGCGTCCCGCATCATCTGATCGACATCCTCGATCCGTCGGACAGTTACTCCGCTGCCCGTTTCGCGGCCGAGGCGCGGGTGTTGATCGAGCAGATCCGGCAGCGCGGGCGCGTGCCCCTGCTCGTCGGCGGCACGATGCTCTATTTCCGCGCGTTGCTGCACGGTTTGAGCGAGCTGCCGCCTGCGGACCCGAGCCTGCGCGCCCGGCTGCAGGCGCTGGCCCGCGAACACGGCTGGCCGGCGCTGCACGAGCGCCTGCGACGGGTCGATCCGGTGACCGCGGCGCGGCTGCACCCGAACGACCGGCAGCGGATCGCAAGAGCGCTCGAGATCGTCGAACTGACCGGAAAGCCGGCGAGCGCGCTGCATGGACCGGCGGGGAAGCCGGCTCTGGAAGGGCGCGTGCTGCGTTTCGCACTCGTGCCGGAACGGCGCGCCGAGCTCCACGCCCGCATCGACCAGCGCTTCGAGCAGATGATGCGTCAGGGCTTCCTCGACGAAGTGCGGCGCTTGTGGTCGCGCGGCGACCTGCGGACCGACCTGCCGTCGATGCGCGCGGTCGGCTATCGGCAGCTGTGGGCGCATCTGGACGGGCGGCTGACGCTCGACGAAGCCGTTGCACAGGGCAAGGCGGCGACCCGGCAGTACGCCAAGCGCCAGCTCACCTGGCTGCGCGGCGAGCCGGGACTGTCCGTTCTGGACAGTGACCGCGCCGACCCCGTGGCCACCATCCTCGACGCGCTCGAGCAAGACCGCGGGGGAATGCGGCGCGGGTGCGCGCCTGGGGTCTGATCGCGTCCCGCGCTTCGTGTAAGGTGACGGGCCTTATCGCCGCGACGCGCCCGTAGCTCAGTTGGATAGAGCATCTGGCTTCGAACCAGAGGGTCGGGAGTTCGAGTCTCTCCGGGCGCGCCAATTCGATCGCAGTTGCTCTTGACGACGGAAGCGGGGCCATCCCGACGGCGGGTGCGTCTGGCCGCCGCATGGTGCAGTGCGGTGAATCTTTGCAAGGAAAATGAAGATGGTTCAAAATTCGGCTCCGCTTGCAAAAGCATCACGTACCGGGTCGCAGCGTGGGCACCAAGGAGAGACGACAGCGCCAGTTCGCCGAGCGTGAGCAGCTCTTTCTGGAGCACGCGCGCGAGTTGATCCGTGAGAGCGGGCTGCTGAATCTGCAGATGTCGCGTCTCGCCGAGAAATGCGAGTACGCGGTGGGCACCCTCTACCAGCACTTCGCCAGCAAGGAGGATCTGTTGCTGGCGCTGACCACGGCGCAGGCACAGGAGCACACCGAACTGTTCCGCCGGGTCGCCGAATGGAAGACGCTGTCGCGCGAGCGCATGTTCGCGATCGGCGTGGCCGACAAGATTTTCGTGCAGCGCAATCCGGATCATTTCCGGATCTCGCAGTACGCGCTGTGCGAGGTGGTGTGGCGGGCCGCCTCGCCGGACCGGCGCGAGGATTTTCTGGCCGTCTGCCAGCCGATCGGGCGCTGTGTCGCCAGCATCGTCGAGGACGGGGTGCGTGACGGTGATCTGGAGCTCAATGGCGTCACTGTGCAGGAGCTGTGCACGGGGCTGTGGGCGCTGTGCAATGGCACACACAATCTCGTGCACACCGAAGGGGTGCTCGAGGACTTTGCGGTCCGCGATGCCTATCGCGTGATGTGTCAGCACATCCAGGTGATGCTCAACGGTTTTGGCTGGAAGCCGCTGGCCGATCCGACGGACACGCAGGCCATGCACCGGCTCATTCAAAGAATCAAGAACGAGGTGTTCCATGATTTCTGCTGCGAAAACTAGCTGCGCGCTGGCGCTGCTTGCGTTCGTTGCCGCGGCGCCGGTTTCGGCGATGACCCTGGGCGAGGCGCTGCAACGGGCGTCCGAGCGTGACCCGGCGGTCGCGGTGGCACTGGCGCAGTACGAAGCCGAGCGCGAGCTGGGTGCGCAGGAGCGTGGCAGCCTGTTGCCGACGCTGGGCATCGGCGGCGCCTACGACTACGCCCAGACCGACGGCAGCGGCGTGTTCGGCAGTTCCCGGGACAGCTATCCGGCATGGTCGGCGCAGGTGCAGGCGCGCCAGCCGCTGTTCCGTCTCGACTGGTTCGCGCGGCGCGAACGGGCGCGGGCGCTCGACGACCGCGCCGAGGCGGCACGCATCGATCGCAGGCTCAAGATTCTGGTGCGCGTTGCCGAACGTTACTTCGGCGTGCTCAACGCGCAGGACCAGCTCGCCCAGGCCGAGGCCGAGGCCAAGGCCGTGCGCGAGTCGCTCGAGGATACGCGCAAGCGTTACGAAGTCGAACTGGTGCCGGGCACCGACCTCAAGGAGGCGCAGGCGCGTGACGATCTGGCGCAGGCGCGGCTGCTGTCGGCGCGTACCGCGCTGGAAACCGCGCGCGAGGCGCTCGACGAGGTGACCGGAAACGGTCATGTCGCGCTGCCGGTGCTGCCCGAGGATGTCGCCTTTCCGGCGCTGCAGCCGGCGGACGCCGAGCAATGGGTCGAGGCCGCGCGCGCGCAAAGTCCGGCGATTGCGCTGGCGCGCCAGGCCGCGCAGATCGCGGACGCGGACCGCCGCAGCGCGCTGTCCAGCGCGATGCCGACGCTCGATGTCGTCGCCTCGGTGAGCCGGCAGGACAACAGCGAGTACGACTTCGGACAAAAGGTGGACGACGCGCGCGTCGGCGTCGAGCTGCAGATGCCGCTCTACACGGGCGGCGTGAACACCGCTCGCATCCGGCAGGCCAAGGCCAACGCCGCGGCCGCCGAAGCCGAGCTCCGGCGCGTGACGCTGGAGACGGAACGCTCGGCGCGCCAGCTCTACCGCCAGGTCGTGACCGCCTATTACGAGTCCGATGCGTTCAAGAAGTCGCTGGAGTCGGCGCAGGCGGCCGAGGCGGCGACGCGCGCGGGCTACGATGCCGGCACGCGGACGATCACCGACGTGCTCGACGCCAAGTCGCGCGTCGTGCAGGCGCGGCGCGACCTCAACGGCACGCGGTACCGCCTGCTGCAGCTGCTGATCCAGCTGCGTCAGACCACCGGCGAGCTGACCGAGCAGGACTTTGCCCGCATCGACGACCTCCTCCGTTATCCCGCGGCGCGCTGAGCGCCGCATCCGCTGCAGGAAGCGCACATGAACGATTTTGGATCCCCGACACGAACCGCCGGCGGCATCGGTATCCAGGCCCGCAAGCCGAGCGCCACCAAGCGCCTCGCGATCCTGCTCGCACTGGTGTTCGTGCTGTTCGGTGGCGTGTTCTTCATGAAATGGTTCGGCAACCGCATGATGGTGCAGTACCTGGAGAACATGCCGATCCCGCCGGCGACGATCACGTCCGGCGAGGCGACGGTGATGTCCTGGGACAACCGTTATGAAGCGGTCGGCTCCCTGGTTGCGGTGAACGGCGCCGATCTGACGACGGCCGCCAGTGGCATCGTGCAGGCCATCCACTTCGAGTCCGGCGCCAAGGTCCGAGAAGGTGAACTGCTGCTGACGCTCGACACCGCCAACGAGCGCGGCGAGCTCAAGCGTCTGCAGGCACAGGCAGAGCTCGCGGAACTCAATCGGCGCAGGCGCGAGCAGCTGTTCCGGCTCGAAGCGATCTCCAAGTCCGACTACGACGCCTCGGTGGCCGAAGCCAATGCCGCACAGGCAGCGGTCGAGGCGCAGGCGGGCCGCATCGCCCAGAAGGAGCTGCGCGCGCCTTTTTCCGGCACGCTGGGCGTGCGCCGCGTCAACATCGGCCAGTACGTCGCGGCGGGCACGCCGATCGTGTCGCTGCAGTCGATCGACCCGATCGACTTCGATTTCGCTCTGCCCGAACAGTACGTCGGCCAGGTCCTGCCGGGTTTCGCGGTCGAGGTCCGGGTCGATGCCTATCCGGAGCGCAGGTTCAAGGGCAGTGTCCTCGCGGTCGAACCGCGGGTGGACGAGGCCACGCGCAACTTCCGGCTGCGCGCACGCCTGCCCAACACCGACGGCGCACTGCGTCCCGGCCAGTTCGGCCGGGTCGTCCTGCAGCTGCCGGGCGAGCGGGAAGTGCTGGCGATTCCGCGTACGGCGATCAGCTACAACTCCTACGGCACCTCGGTTTTCGTGATTCAACCGAAGAAGGCGGGCGGCACGGATGCGGCATCGGCCGCAGGCGACGGCACAGAGACGCTCGAGGTCGTGCAGCGCTTCGTTCGCATCGGCGACAGCCGCGGCGACTTCGTCGCCATCATCGATGGCCTCAGCGCCGGCGAACGGATCGCGACGTCGGGACTGCTCAAGCTGCGCAACGGCCAGCCCGTGACGATCAACAACACGGTGACGCCGGACGTGCGGCTCGAACCCAAGCCGCCGCAGACCTGAGGCTGGGGCTCCCATGCAATTCACCGACATCTTCATCAAGCGTCCGGTCCTGGCCACCGTCGTCAGTCTGGTCATCGTGCTGCTCGGGCTGCGTGCGGCCGGCGAACTGACGATTCGCGAATATCCCGAACTGCAGAACGCGCAGATCAACGTCAGCGTCGCGTATCCGGGCGCCGAAGCCTCGCTGATGGAAGGTTTCGTGACGACGCCGCTGGAACGCGAGATCGCCTCGGCGGACGGCATCGCGTTCATGACCTCCAGTACCGCGCAGGGCTTCGCGACGATCACGGCGAACCTGCGCCTCGACAAGGACCCCAATCAGGCTCTGACCGAGATCTCCGCCAAGGTCAACAAGCTGCGCAATCAGCTGCCAGAAGGCTCGGAGGATCCGATCATCGAGATCGCCGAGGGCGGCGGCACGGCGGCGATGTACATGTCGTTCTACTCCAAGGTGCTCGACAAGAGCCAGATCACCGACTACCTGATCCGGGTGGTCGAACCGCAGCTGGCGGCCATCCCGGGCGTCGAGAAGGCGAAGATACTGGGCGAGCGGACCTACGCGATGCGCGTCTGGCTCAAGCCGGACCGGCTGGCTGCGTTCAACCTCACCGCCAGCGAGGTTTACGCTCGCATCCGCAACCAGAACGTGCTGTCGGCCGTCGGCGAAGCCAAGGGCAGCTATGTTCGCATCGGCCTGTCCGCGCGCACCGACTTGCGCAGCGTCGAGGAGTTCAAGCAGCTGGTACTGCGCTCCGAGGGCGACACGGTCGTGCGTCTGGCCGACGTCGCCGACATCGTGCTCGGTTCGGAGAACTACGATGGCGGCGCCGGCTGGGACGGTGATCCCGCGATCTTCATCGGCATCGAGGTCAGGCCCGAGGCCAATGTCCTCGACGTGATCGCACGTGTACGCAAGGTCTGGCCGGACATCGTCGGTGCCCTGCCGCAGGGTCTCGACGCGCAGATTGGCTATGACAGCACGGAGTACATCCGCGAGGCGATCTCGGAAGTGCGCACCACGCTGGTCGAGGCGGTCGTCATCGTCGTCGTGGTGATCTTCCTGTTCCTCGGTTCGGTGCGCAGCTCGCTGATTCCGGCCGTGACGGTGCCGGTGTCGCTGGTCGGCGCCTTGTTCCTGATGTATGCGATGGGGTTCTCGATCAATCTGCTGACGCTTCTGGCGATGGTGCTGGCGATCGGCATGGTCGTGGACGACGCGATCATCGTGATGGAGAACGTCCATCGCCACATCGAGGAGGGGATGAAACCCTTCGATGCGGCGGTCCGCGGCGCTCGCGAACTGGTCGGCCCGGTCATCGCCATGACCATCACCCTGGTGGCGGTCTATGCGCCGATCGGTTTCCTCACGGGCATCACGGGCAAGCTGTTCAGCGAGTTCGCCTTCACACTGGCCGGCGCAGTGCTGATCTCGGGCATCATCGCGCTGACGCTGACGCCGATGATGTGCGCGCGCATCCTCAAGCCGACGCATGGCGAGGGTGCGGAGCCGAACCGGCTGGCGGAATACATCGATGGCAAGTTCGACGCCTGGCGCAGTGCCTTCAAGAGGCGGCTGCACAGTGCGCTCGAGACGCGTCACGTGATCGGCGTGTTCGGTCTCATCGTTCTGGCCTCGTGCTATTTCCTCTACCGCCTGACGCCGGCCGAGCTGGCGCCCCAGGAGGATTTCGGTTTTGCGTTTTCGATCAACGAGACCGACGGCTACGCTTCGCCGGAGTACCTGGAGCAGTACTTCCAGGAGGCGCAGAAGATCACGCTGGCAGACCCCGACGTGATGCACATCTTCGCGTTCAGCCTCAACGAGGGTGGAAGCTCCAACACCGGCTTCATGGGCATGATCATGCGCGAGTGGACCACGCGCGTGCGTTCGACGCAGCAGATCCTCGCCGATTTGCAGGGCAAGCTGAGCCAGATTCCGGGCTTGCGCTGGACGGGCATCCAGCCGCCCGCGCTGCCGACGCCCGGGCAGGGCTATCCGGTCGAGTTCGTGCTCAAGTCCACCGCGACACCGGAGACTCTGGCCAGGGTCGGTGACGAGATCATCGGCCGGGCGATGGCAACCAAGAAATTCTTCTTTGTCGCAGGACGCCTGCGTATCGACCGCCCGGAGGCCTCGATCGAGATCGACCGCGAGAAGGCGGCCTTACTGGGCGTGGACATGAGCCGCATCTCCGCTGATCTGTCGGCGCTGCTCGCCGGCGGAGAGGTCAATCGCTTCGCATTCGACAGCCGTTCGTACAAGGTGATTCAGCAGGCGACGCGCGGCGAGCGGCTGAGTCCCCGCGACCTGGAGGGCTACTACACCCGCTCGGCGAGCGGCGAGCTGATTCCGATCGCGACGCTGGTGTCGATCAGCAACCGCACGGTGCCGCGCACGATCGAACACTTCCAGCAGATGAACTCGAACACCATCATTGCCGTGCCCCGCCCGGACGTCACGCAGGGCGAGGCGCTGAAGGTGTTCGAGGATCTGTTCGCAGAGCTTGCCCCCGCAGACTTCCAGGCCGACTACGCCGGTCCCTCGCGGCAATTCAAGGAGGAGGGGACCGCACTGGCGCTGACCTTCTTCTTTGCACTGATCATCATCTTCCTGGTGCTCGCTGCGCAGTTCGAGTCGTTCCGCGACCCTCTGATCATGCTGGTGACCGTGCCGATGTCGATCAGCGGCGCATTGCTGGTCATCAACATCCTGTCGATCACCAACGGCATGCAGCTGACGCACCTGCCGGGGATGACGCTCAACATCTATACGCAGGTTGGTCTGGTCACGCTGATCGGCGTGATTTCCAAGCACGGCATTCTCATCGTCGAGTTCGCCAACAAGCTGCAGCAGCAGGGCCTGAGCAAGCGCGACGCGATCGAAGAGGCGGCCTCGATCCGACTGCGTCCGGTGCTGATGACCACGGCGGCGCTGGTCATCGCCATGGTGCCCTTGCTGCTCGCCTCGGGTCCCGGCGCGGCGGCGCGCTTCTCGATGGGGCTGGTGATCGCCGCGGGCATGACCATCGGCACGTTGTTCACCCTGTACGTGGTGCCGGCGATGTACCTGTACATCGGACGCGATTACGCGGCGGCGACGTCCGTACGGCAGTCCGTGAGCGAGGCCGCGCTGGCGAAGCCCTAGCAATCCGTGGGTGTCGCGAAAGGATTCACGCCGTCGGTGTGAGCCCGCGCGCGGATCGGTCGGCGCTGCGTGCTACACTGCAGGCGTTGTCCGATGCAAGACAACGCGGTCCGACCGCGATATGAACAGCGTCAGTCCCGGGGTAAGCCGATGTCCAAAGGTCATACACTACAAGAACCGTTTCTCAACGCGCTGCGCAAGGAGCGCATTCCCGTTTCGATCTACCTCGTGAACGGCATCAAGCTGCAAGGGCAGATCGAGTCTTTCGATTCGTTCGTCGTCCTGCTGCGCAACAGCGTCAGCCAGATGGTGTACAAGCATGCGATCTCGACGGTCGTGCCGGCGCGCCCGGTGCGCATCTACGATCCGTCGGCGGAGCCGGGTGAGGCTGCCGAGCCGGGCGGAGACAGCGCGGCGAGCTGATGTGTGCGGTTGAGCCGATAGCGCCGCATCGCGAGCACCTGTCGAAACAGCGGGTCGGGCTGGATGTTTGAACGTCCGAAGGCGGGGCAGCGCGCGATACTGATCCACCTGGAGTTCCCCGGCGCCGATTTCGATTCGGATCGTCAGGAGTTCGTCGAACTGGCCCGTTCCGCCGGCGCGGAGATTCTCGCGGTGGTGGGCGGAACCCGCAGGCTGCCGGATCCCGGACTGTTCGTCGGCAGCGGCAAGGCCGAGGAGATCGCGGCGCGGGTCGCCGAGAGCGGTGCCGAGCTGGTGATCTTCAACCACACGCTCAGTCCGAGCCAGGAGCGCAATCTGGAGCGGCTGCTCAAGGCGCGGGTGCTCGATCGTGCCGGACTGATTCTCGACATCTTCGCGACGCGGGCGCGGTCCCACGAAGGCAAGCTCCAGGTCGAGCTAGCACAGCTGCAGCACATCGCCACGCGTCTGGTGCGCGGCTGGACGCACCTCGAGCGTCAGCGTGGCGGCATCGGTCTGCGCGGCCCCGGCGAGACGCAGCTGGAAACGGACCGTCGCCTGATCCGTGACCGCATCGCATCGCTCAAGCGCCAGCTCGAAGACGTGCGCGGCCGCCGCGCGCGCAGCCGTGCCGCACGACTGCGCCGCGAAGTGCCGACGGTGTCGTTGGTCGGCTATACCAACGCCGGCAAATCGACACTGTTCAATGCGCTCACCGGCGACACCGCCTTTGCGTCGAGCCAGTTGTTCGCGACGCTCGACACGACGGTCCGGCGCATGCCGCTCAAGTCCGGCGAGCCGGTCGTGATTGCCGACACCGTCGGCTTCATCCGCGATCTGCCGCACGACCTGGTCGCCGCGTTCCGGGCCACGCTGGAGGAAGCGCGCGAGGCGGCGCTGCTGCTGCACGTGGTGGATGGTGCGGATCCGGAACGGGCTCGGCGCATCGCCCAGGTCGAAAGCGTCCTCGAGGAGATCGGTGCCGCAGAGGTGCCCCGCCTCCAGGTGTTCAACAAGATCGATCTGCGCGACGACGAAGCGCCACGCATCGAGCGCGACGAACTCGGCGTCATCTGCCGCGTGTTCGTGTCGGCGCGCACTGGTGCTGGCCTCGACCTGTTGCGCGACGCGGTGGCCGAGCGACTGGACCTGGCGCCAGAGGTGCGCGAATTGATCGTGCCGCCGTCGGCGGCGCGGCTGCGTGCGCAGCTGTTTGCGCGGCGTGCCGTGCTCAAGGAACGCACGGACGAGGCCGGCAATGCCTGCCTGACCGTGTCGATGCCGGCAGCACAGCTGCAGCGCATGTGCCGGGAGGCCGGACTCGCGGGGCTGACCGAAAGCAGCCCGTGAGTGCGGCCGCGAGCGGACTGCTAGAATCCCGCGGCACCATTGGTGCCGGTCACCAGTCTGAATCCTGTGCGCCTGCAGACCGCGGCGGTCTGGCGGCGCTTCGAACATCGACACCCAACTAATTGTGGAGTAGCCAATGGCCTGGAATGAGCCGGGACCCGGCCGCGATCCGTGGAACCAGGGACCCAAGCGCGGCGACGGACCGCCGGATCTCGACGAGATGCTCAAGCGACTGAAGGCACGCTTCGGTGGTGGCCGGGGCGGCAGCGGCGGTGCGGCGCCGCGCGGTGCCGCGCCGGGCGGGCTGGTCGGCCTGGTCATCCTGGCGCTGGCACTGCTCTGGATCGCGTCGGGCTTCTACGTGGTGGACGAGCAGGAGCGCGCCGTGGTGCTGCGTTTCGGCAAGTACGTGCAGACCACCGAGCCGGGCTTGCGCTGGCGCCTGCCATGGCCGATCGAGAGGGAGGAGGTCATCAATGTCACCGGGGTGCGTTCGACACGGGACCGCGCGACGATGCTCACGCAGGACGAGAACATCGTCGATCTGGAGTTGACCGTTCAGTATCGCGTGTCCAGCGTCGAAGACTACGTGTTCAACGTCGCCGATCCCGAGCTGACGATGCGCCAGGCGACCAAGTCCTCGGTGCGCGAGATCGTCGGCCAGTCGAAGATGGACTTCATCCTCACCGACGGCCGCCAGGAGATCGGCGACCGGACCAAGGTGTTGCTGCAGGAGCGCATGGACGAGTACAAGACCGGCCTGTTCGTGACCGAAGTGAGTCTGCAGCAGGCGCAGCCGCCGGAGCCGGTGCAGGCGGCGTTCGCCGATGCGATCAAGGCGCGCGAGGACCAGCAGCGCCTGAAGAACGAGGCCGAAGCCTATGCCAATGACCGCCTGCCGAAGGCGCGCGGTGCCGCGGCGCGGCAAGTCCAGGAGGCGACGGCTTACCGCGACCAGGTCGTCGCCAAGGCGGAGGGTGACGCAGCGCGCTTCAATCAACTGCTGAGCGAATACCGCAAGGCGCCCAAGGTGATGCGCGAGCGCATGTACCTCGACACGATGAATACCGTGTATGGCAACAGCAGCAAGATCCTGCTCGACGTGGACAAGGGGGCGCCATTGCTCTACCTGCCCCTCGACCAGCTGATGCGCGCGGCGCCGCGCAGTGATGCGCCGGGTGACTTCGTGACCGCGCCGCCGGCGGTGCGCAGCGGCCCCGCGTCATCGGGAAGCGACAACCTGCGTTCGCGTGAGAGAGGCCGCTGATGAACAACACCAGTCCCCTTGTGCTCGCCATCGCCGCGCTGGCCGCGCTGCTGTTGGTGTCCAACACCTTTTTCATCGTCGATCAGCGTGAACGCGCGCTGCTGTTCCAGGTCGGCGAACTCAAGGACGCGGAGTTCGCGCCGGGCCTGCACGCGAAGATCCCGTTCTTCCAGAGCGTCCGCAAGTTCGACGGGCGCGTGCTGACACTCGACAACCAGACGGAGAACTTCCTGACCGTCGAGAAAAAGAACGTCGAAGTCGATTTCTTCGTGAAATGGCGCATCCAGGACCCGGCCGTGTATTACCGCGCGACCGGTGGGCAGGAGCTGCTGGCACTCGACCGTCTTTCGGCGATCATCAACCGCGGCCTGCGTGACGAGTTCGGATCGCGCACGATCCAGCAGGCGGTGTCCGACGAACGCGACGTCATCATGTCGGAACTGGAGCGCAAGGTCGTGAAGAATGTCGCGGATCTCGGCGTCGAGATCATCGATGTGCGCCTGAAGTCGATCAATCTGCCGCAGTCGGTGAGCGAATCGGTCTACGACCGCATGCGCGCCGAACGCGCGCGGGTGGCCGCGGACCTGCGCGCGCGGGGCGCCGAGGAGGCGGAGAAGATCCGCGCCGGCGCCGACCGCGAGGCGCAGGTGCTGCTGGCCAACGCCTACAAGGAGGCCGAGGAGCTGCGCGGCGGCGGCGACGCGCGCGCCGCCGAGATCTACGCCAAGGCGTATGGCCAGGACGCCGAGTTCTACAGCTTCTACCGCTCGCTCAACGTCTATGCCGGCAGCTTCGGCGGCGGACAGGACGTACTCGTGCTGCAGCCGAACGGCCCATTCTTCAAGTATTTCCGCGGCGGCACGCCTTGAGCCTGGACTGGACCGAGCTGATTCGTGCGCTGGGGCTGGTGATGGTGATCGAAGGCCTGATGCCATTCGCGGCGCCGTCACAGTGGCGGCGCATGCTGTTGACGCTGGCGCAGATGGAAGCCCGCAGCCTGCGCCTGATCGGCTTTCTCAGTCTGTGCGGCGGACTGCTGCTGCTCAATCTCGCCTGACGATGACGATCAACAAATGGATGCTGCCAGAGGGCGTCGAGGAGTCTCTGCCGCCGCTGTCGTGGCAGATGGAGGCGCTGCGGCGCCGGTTGCTCGACCACTACCGCAAGCGCGGCTATCAGCTGATCCTGCCGCCGCTGATCGAGCATCTCGACACCTTGCTGACCGGAACGGCGCAGGGTCTGGAGCAGCAGACGTTCAAGCTCACGGATCCGGCCAGCGGTCGGCTGCTCGGCCTGCGTGCGGACATGACGCCGCAGGCGGCACGCATCGCGTCGCGCCGCTATGCGGATCAGTCGGTGGTGCGTCTGTGTTACCTGGGTACGGTACTGCGCACCGAGGCCGACAGTCTCGGCGGTTCGCGTTCACCGCGCCAGGTGGGCTGCGAGCTGTTCGGTCTGGCGGGTCCTGACGGTGATCTGGAAATCCTCGATCTGATGCTCAAGACGCTGCGCCTCGCCGGTGTGCGTCGCATATATCTTGATCTGGGCCACGTCGGCATCTATCGCGCGCTGACTGCCAGGCTCGGGCTCAATGCCGCCGAGGAGTCGGCGCTGTTCGAAATCCTGCAGCGCAAGTCACATCCGGATCTGGCCGAGTTCGCACAGGCTCGCCGGCTCAAGCCGCGTGCGATCGAGCTGGTGTCGCAGCTGATGGATCTCAATGGCGAGCCGAAGGTGCTGGCGCGTGCGCGGGAGGTGTTGCGCGCCGGCGGTGCTGCCGTCGAAGGCGCGCTCGACGCACTGGAGCGCACGGTGCTGGAACTGGCCAAGGTGGCGCCGGCGGCGCGTGTCCACATCGACCTGGCCGAGCTGCGCGGTTACCGCTACCACACCGGCATCGTGTTCGCGGCCTTCGTGCCGGGACATGGCCGCGAGATCGCGCGCGGCGGGCGCTACGACGGTGTCGGCAGCGAGTTCGGCGCGTCCCGGCCGGCCACGGGCTTCTCGGCCGACCTCAACGAACTGCTGCGGCTGGGGCGCGTCGGATGAAGGCCGAGAGCCTTGAATGGCACGCGGCCCCGCCGCCGGGGGCGGGCATGGTGGCCAGGCCACGACACGGATGTCATCGACATACTGGATCAAGAGAGACGACATATGGGCAAATCAGTGGTCATCATCGGCGCCCAATGGGGTGACGAGGGCAAGGGCAAGGTCGTCGATCTGCTGACGGATCGCGTGCAGGCCGTGGCGCGCTTCCAGGGCGGCCACAACGCCGGCCACACGCTCGTGATCAATGGCGTCAAGACGGCACTGAACCTGATTCCGTCCGGCATCATGCGCCCGGGCGTGGCCTGCCTGATCGGCAATGGCGTCGTGCTATCGCTGCCGCACCTGGTCGCGGAAATCGGGAAGGTGGAGGCGACTGGTGCCTCGGTGCGCGATCGCCTGCGCATCTCCGAAGCCGCACCGCTGGTGCTGCCGGTGCACGCACAACTCGACCAGGCGCGCGAGCGTGCGCGCGGCGAGGCGAAGATCGGCACGACCGGCAAGGGCATCGGCCCGGCCTATGAGGACAAGGTCGCGCGCCGCGCCGTGCGAGTCGGCGACCTGTTCCACCGCGAACAGCTCGCGGCCAAGCTCGGCGAGCTGCTCGCGTATCACAACTTCGTGCTGCAGAACTACTACAAGGAACAGCCGGTCGATTTCCAGCGCACGCTGGACGAGCTGCTGGGCTATGCCGAGACGATCCGGCCGATGGTCGCCGATGTCACCGAACTGCTGCGCGTGCATCTGCGCCGCGGCGACAACGTGCTCTTCGAGGGCGCGCAGGGTGCGCTGCTCGACATCGACCACGGCACCTATCCGTTCGTGACATCCAGTAACACGACCGCCGGCGGCGCGGCCACCGGCACCGGCGTCGGTCCGCGCGAACTGGGCTACGTGCTCGGCATCGTCAAGGCCTACGCGACGCGTGTCGGCTCCGGGCCGTTTCCGACTGAACAGGACAACGACGTTGGCCAGCACATCCGCGACAAGGGTGCCGAGTACGGTACGGTGACCAAGCGTCCGCGGCGCTGTGGCTGGTTCGACGCCGTCGCCGCGCGCCGTTCGATCTTCAACAACAGCGTCTCGGGCCTGTGCGTGACCAAGCTCGACGTGCTCGACGAGCTCGACACGATCCGCATCTGCGTCGGCTACAAGGTCGATGGCGTACCGGTCGAGACGCCGCCGATCGGTGCCGAGGGTTTCGCGCGCATCGAGCCGATCTACGAGGAACTGCCGGGCTGGAAGAGCAACACCTACGGCGTGACCCGCTACGAGCAGCTGCCGGAGTTGGCGCGCCGCTATCTCAGGCGCCTGGAAGAGGTGGCGGGGACCGAAGTCGCCATCGTCTCGACCGGCCCCGACCGCGAGCACACCATCGTGCTGCGCAATCCCTTCGATTGAACAACCGCTCCCATTCGCCGGTTTCCGGTTTGCAGCCGCAAGACGGCTTCAACTGGAAACCCCGGCCGGGAAACCGGAAACTAAAAAGGCCGGCAAAGCCGGCCTTCGTTGTTTGGTGCCGAGGAAAGGACTCGAACCTTCACGGTGTTACCCGCCAGTACCTGAAACTGGTGCGTCTACCAATTCCGCCACCTCGGCATGAGGGCGCGCATTTTGGCGACGCACCGAACCTTTGTCAATGAAAAAGAAAACATCGCAAAAACATGCACACGCACCGCAGCGGCCGCGGGACGAGCGGCCGTCTGTGGCGCCGCATCCGCAGCGCTGGCAGGACGCCGATCCGGAGTATCAGCAGCAGGCGCAGCAGTACACGGAACCGATTCCGAGCCGGCCGCTGATCCTGGAAACCCTGGCGGCACAGGACGGGCCCATGACCTTGGATGACCTGGTCGGCCACTTCGGACTCGGCCGCCTCGCACAGCAGGAGGCCTTGTCCAAGCGCCTGGTGGCAATGGTTCGCGATGGGCAGATCGTGCAGAACCGGCGCGGCGCGTTCGGGCCGGTGACGCGGATGAACCTGGTCGCCGGCAGCGTGCAGGCGCATCGCGACGGATTCGGCTTCCTGATCCCGGACACGGGGGGCGACGACATCTTCCTTCCGCCGCGGCAGATGCGCGCGCTGATGAACGGCGACCGCGTGCTGGTGCGCGTCGTCGGGCGGGACTTCAAGGGACGGCCGGAGGGGGCGGTCGCCCAGGTGATCGAGCGGGTCAGCCGCAGTGTCGTCGGCCGCCTGCACGTCGAGCAGGGCGTCAGCTATGTGATTCCCGAGAATCCGCGCGTGCAGCACGACCTGCTGATCCCGCCCGAACACCTTCAGGGCGCACGTCACGGCCAGATGGTCGTCGCACAGATCGTGACGCCGCCGGGCAACCGCACGCTGCCGGTCGGCAGGATCGAGGAGATCCTCGGTGAGCACCTGGCTCCCGGCATGGAGATCGAGGCGGCGATCCGCGCGCACAGCCTGCCTCACGACTGGCCGGAGGCCGTCGAAGCCGAGGCCGCGGCGCTTCCGGAAGAGGTCACCGAGGCGCACGTCGCCGGCCGCGAGGACTTGCGCCATCTGCCGCTGGTCACGATCGACGGTGTCGATGCGCGTGACTTCGACGACGCCGTCTATTGCCGGCCGCAGCGCGGCGGTGCGACTTCGAAGGGGGGATGGACGCTGTGGGTGGCGATCGCCGATGTCGCCGCCTATGTGCATCCCGAGTCGCCGCTCGACAAGGAGGCCGTGCGGCGCGGCAACTCGGTGTACTTCCCGCAGCGCGTGATTCCGATGCTGCCGGAGAAGCTTTCCAACGGGCTGTGCTCGCTCAATCCGCAGGTCGATCGCCTGTGCATGGTCTGCGAGATGCGCATCATGCCCGATGGCGAGGTCGCCAGGTCACGCTTCTATGAAGCGGTGATGCGCTCCCAGGCACGCCTGACCTACGACGAAGTGGCGGAGATCCTCGACCGGCCGGAGGGTGACAAGGCACGCGAGCGCGCACCGTTCGTCGAGCATCTGCAGGCGCTGCAGGAGGTGTTCGAAGCCCTGTTCGCGGCGCGCGAGCGGCGCGGAGCGATCGATTTCGATTCGACGGAGACGCGCATCGTGTTCTCCGACGAGCGCAAGATCGAGCGCATCGTGCCGGTACAGCGCAACCGTGCGCATCGGTTGATCGAGGAATGCATGATCGCTGCCAACGTGCAGGCCGCGCGCTTCGTCGAGAAGCACAAGCTCGCGAATCTGTATCGCATCCACGAATCGCCCGATCCGGTCAAGCTGCAGCCCTTGCGGGAGTTTCTGGCGCTGCGCGGCCTGCATCTGGGCGGTGGCGAGAAGCCGACCGCCAAGGACTACAGCCGCACACTGGCACAGCTCAAGGGGCGCCCGGATGCCGCGCTGGTGCAGACGGTCCTGCTGCGGTCGATGATGCAGGCGCGCTACTCGCCCGACAACATCGGCCACTTCGGTCTGGCGCTGACGCACTATGCTCATTTCACGTCGCCGATCCGGCGCTACCCCGATCTGCTGCTGCACCGCGCGATCAAGCACGGCCTGCGCAAGGGCAAGCCCACTGCATTCACATACGACCATGAACGCATGGCTGCGCTGGGCACGCACTGCTCGATGACGGAGCGGCGCGCCGACGAGGCGACGCGCGACGTCACGACCTGGCTCAAGTGCGAGTTCATGCGTCATCGGCTGGCCGAGGAGTTCGACGGTATGGTCAGCAGCGTCGCGCCGTTCGGTCTGTTCGTCGAACTCGAGGGCCTGTACATCGAGGGACTGGTGCATGTCTCGTCGCTGCGCAACGACTACTATGAGCACGATGCGGCGGCGCAGCGTCTGGTCGGCAGTCGCAGCAAGACGGTCTATGGACTCGGTGATCGCGTGCGGGTGAAGCTGGCGCGCGTCAATCTCGATGAGCGCAAGATCGACTTGGAGCTGTTGCGTGTGATTCAGCATTCATCCCGGATTAAGTCCGCGCGGCCAGAATCCGCAACGAACCGAAGGGCTGGAAAACAGAAGAGGACGAAGCGATGAACATGTTCAGGATGGCGGTCGTCGCGGCGCTGGCAGTCGGTGTGGGGGCCTGTGCCGCGGACGATCCGAACCGGCGCGCGAAGACCGGTGCGGTGATCGGCGCGGTTGCCGGCGCTGCGATCGGCAACCAGGTCAGCCATGCGCGCGGGGCGCCGATCGTCGGTGCCGTCGTCGGCGCCATTGCCGGTGGTGCGGTCGGCGGCTACATGGATCGGCAGCAGGCCGAGCTGGAGCGTCAGCTCGCCGAGGAGACGGCGCGCCGGGAGCTGCAGATCGTGCGGCTGAGTGACGGCTCGCTCAAGGTCGGTGTCGCCAGCGACGTCAGTTTCGAAGTGGACAGCGCGCAGCTGATGCCGGCCGCGCTGAACACCTACGCCAAGATCGCCGGCGTGCTGCGCAACTACGACCGCACCGTCATTCACGTCGTCGGCCATACCGATTCGACCGGCAGCGACGAGCACAACCAGAGCCTCTCGGAACGCCGCGCCGCGGCGGTCGCCAGCTACATGGCCGGGCAGGGTGTGCCGGGCACGCGCATGCGCCAGGAAGGTCGCGGCAAGCGCGAACCGGTCGCGTCGAACAGCACCGCCGAAGGCCGCCGCAAGAACCGCCGCGTCGATATCGTCATCAAGCCGGTGGTCGAAGGGCAGGAGCAGCAGGCCTGGGCGCCGCCGCCTTATCTCGGCAGTTGATGCTGGTCTGCTTCGACGCGAAGCCCCCGTATCGGTCGGGGGCTTTGCTTTTTCCGGCAACTGGCTGAATGCTCCGTGCATGGCGAAGACAACATTGATCGGCGGTTTCCATGCGGTGCTGGCGGCGCTCGAGGACGCGCACGACAAACCTTTCGAAGTCCTCATCGCGGATTCGCGTCGCGACGAACGGATGCACAAGGTGCAGCAGCTGGCGCAGCGTGCCAATGTGCGTTTGCGCGTGGTGCCCAGGAGTGAACTCGACCTCAAGGCCGCGGGTTTGCGCCACCAGGGCGTGCTCGCCTATGTGCCGGAGAAGGCTTTCGAGGCCGAGGACCTGCTGTACCGCTCGGCTGAGCCGCAGCGGTTGCTGCTGGCGCTCGATGGCGTCCAGGATCCGCACAATCTGGGCGCGTGCCTGCGCACCGCCGAGGCCGTCGGCGTCGCCGCGGTCATCATTCCCAAGGACCGCAGCGCAGGGCTGACCGCGGTCGCGCGCAAGGCCGCGGCGGGGGCCGCCGAGCGCGTGCCGATCGTGACCGTCACCAACCTGGCGCGCACGCTGGAGCGGCTCAAGGAACTGGGCTACTGGATCACCGGCCTCGCCGGCGAGGCGCAGGAAACGCTGTACGACGTCGATTTCACAGGTCCTGCAGTGCTGGTCATGGGCGCGGAGGGTGAGGGCCTGCGCCGCCTGACGCGCGAAACCTGCGACCGCCTGGTGAAGATCCCGATGCAGGGCAAGACCGAGAGCCTCAACGTGTCTGTCGCCGCGGCCGTCTGCCTGTACGAGGCCTGGCGCCAGCGCAGCCGCGCGCGCAAGGGCGGCGCCTGAGCAGGGTCGGCGCGACGATTGCACCAAGGCGCTGATTCCCCTAATATTCCCGCCCCGCTCGGCGACGGGCGGTTTTTTGTTTCCACCACCTTGCTCCACGGACGGCTGCGCCGGACCGGGGGCCGTGCGCCAGGGCCATCTTCGGCCGGGCGTGCGTTCACAAGGAGATGCAATGCGACACTACGAAATCGTGGTCATGGTGCATCCGGACCAGAGCGAACAGGTTCCGGCCATGATCGAACGCTACAAGGGCATGGTCGAAGCCGGCGGTGGCAAGGTCCACCGTCTCGAAGACTGGGGCCGGCGTCAGCTGGCGTACCCCATCGCCAAGGCGCACAAGGCCCATTACGTGCTGATGAACCTCGAGATCGGCCAGCCGACGCTGGACGAGCTGGAGAATGCCTTCAAGTTCAATGACGCCGTCATCCGTCGCCTGATCGTCAAGAAGGACGGGCCGGTCAGCGTGCAGTCACCGCTGTTCAAGGCTCCGGAGGAGGAGAAGAAGGGCGAGTACCGCGCCCGCAAGTCCGACGCCGAAGCCGGCGAGTCCGAGGGTGCCGACGCCGGCGCCGAAGAAGCAGGAGCCTAAGCCATGGCGCAGTTTTTCCGCCGCAAGAAGTCGTGCAAGTTCAGCGCCGAGGGCGCACCCGAGATCGATTACAAGGATCTCAACATGCTCAAGCAGTACATCGGCGAGAACGGCAAGATCGTTCCGGCCCGCATCACCGGCACCAAGTCGCGCTACCAGCGCGAGCTGGCGCTGGCGATCAAGCGCGCGCGCTTCCTGGCGCTGCTGCCCTACACCGACCGTCACGTCTGAGGGGAGCGGACCATGCAAGTGATTCTGCTTGAAAAGATCAAGAAGCTGGGCGATCTGGGCGACACCGTCAACGTCAAACCCGGTTTCGGCCGCAACTTCCTGCTGCCGCAGGGCAAGGCGCTGCCGGCGACCGAGGAAAATCGCAAGGTGTTCGAGGCGCGCAAGGCCGATCTGGTCAAGAAGGCCCAGGACAGCCTCAATGCCGCGAAGATCCGCGCCGAGAAGCTCGCCGGCCTGAGCCTCACGGTCAGGGCGCTCGCCTCCGAGGAGGGCAAGCTGTACGGTTCGGTCGGTCCGGCCGAGATCGTCGCGGTGGCCGCGGAGCGCGGTGTCGAGCTGCACAAGAACGAGATCGACATGGTCAGCGGCCCGATCCGTGCGCTGGGCACGTACACGGTGGGTGTGCAGCTGCACTCCGAGGTCGGGACGAGCTTGACGGTCGTCGTCGAGGAGCAGAAGGCGCAGGCCTGAGACTCACGCCCGCGTCGTCCCAGCGGCCCGCCACGTGCGGGCCGCTGTGTTTGCGGGTTCCCGGCACCGGGGCCGTGGTTGCCGCCGGCGGATGCAGCCCCCGCGAATCATCCACAGGAATTCCCCAGGAACTGCCCAGGAATGGCCCAGTCACGGGTGCTTCCGCCGACCGTACCGAGGGGCGAGAATCGTCGCTGCCATGAACGCCACCGTTTCGAGATTCCAGGCCTCGCCCAAGACACCGCCGTATTCGATCGAAGCGGAACAGTCGGTGCTCGGCGGACTGATGCTGGACAACCGCGCGTGGAACGAGCTCGGCGATGTTCTGACGCCGGAGGATTTCTACCGTGAAGACCACCAGCTGATCTATCGTGCGATCAGCGAGCTGGTCGGTTCCGGCCGCCCCTGCGATTTCGTCACGCTCACGGAACATCTCAAGGCACACGGCCAGCTCGATGCGGCCGGTGGCCTGGTCTATCTGGGCAGCCTGGCCAACGATACGCCCAGCGCGGCGAACGTCACGGCCTACGCCGAGATCGTGCGCGAGCGCGCGGTGCTGCGCGGCCTGATCGCCGCGGGCGGCGACATCGCCGAGCTGGGCTTCCGCACCGAAGGCCGCAGCTACGCCGAGCTGCTCGACATGGCCGAGCAGAAAGTGTTCGCGCTGCGCAATCGCGCCGAGCACGCGCGCTCCAGCTATTTCGCGATGCCACAGTTGATGGACACGCTGGAACGCAAGATCGACTTCCTGCGCCAGAACCCCAGCGGTGTCGCCGGCCTGTCCACCGGGTTCGCCGATCTGGATGCCAAGACCACCGGCCTGCATCCCGGCGATCTGGTCATCGTCGCGGGCCGGCCGTCGATGGGCAAGACCAGCTTTGCGCTCAACATCGCCGAACACGTGGTGACTTCGCCCGACCGGCAGCCCGCGGCGGTATTCAGCATGGAAATGCCCGCCGAGCAGCTGGCGCTGCGCATGCTGTCGTCGTTCGCGCGCATCCCGATGGGCCGGCTGCGCAGCGGCGAACTCGAAGACCGCGACATGGACCGCCTGGTGTCGATGAGCGGCCTGCTGCGCGATGCGCCGCTGTACATCGACGAAACCGGTGCGCTGTCGCCGCTGGAGCTGCGTGCGCGTGCGCGGCGCATCAAGGCGCGGCATGGCCTGGGCCTGATCGTGGTGGACTACATCCAGCTGATGCAGGTACCGGGGACCAAGGAGAACCGCACCAACGAGATTTCCGAGATCTCGCGCAGCCTCAAGTCGCTGGCCAAGGAGCTGGAGGTGCCGGTGATCGCGCTGTCGCAGCTCAATCGCGGCGTCGAACAGCGCGACAACAAGCGGCCGCGCATGGCCGACCTGCGCGAGTCCGGTGGCATCGAGCAGGACGCCGACCTCGTCGTCTTCATCTACCGCGACGAGGTCTATAACAAGGATTCGCCGGACAAGGGCACCGCCGAGATCATCATCGCCAAGCAGCGCAACGGCCCGCTGGGCGTGGTCAAGACGGCGTTCCTGGGCGAGTACACGCGCTTCGACAATCTCGCGCAGGGCCTCGACGACGGCTACGCATGATTCCGCGCGTCACTGCGACCATCGACCTGTCGGCGCTGCGCAACAATCTCGGCGTCGTGCGGCGGTTGGCGCCGGCGTCCCGGGTGATGGCGGCGGTCAAGGCGGATGCTTACGGTCATGGCGCCGTGCCGGTGTCGCGGACGCTGGTCGCTGCGGGTGTCGATGTGCTCGCGGTCGCCTGCCTGGAGGAGGCGATGACGCTGCGCCAGGCGCGTGTGCAGGCGCCGATCGCGCTGCTCGAAGGCGTGATCTCTGGCGAGGAGGCGGCGCAGGCGGTGTACGAGCAGCTGCAGATCGTGGTGCATGACCACTGGCAGATCGCGCTGCTCGAATCGCTGCCGGCGAGCGCGCGCCTGTCGCTGTGGTTCAAGCTCGATACGGGCATGCATCGGCTCGGCTTTCCGCTTGCCGATGTGCCGCGGCTGGTCGAGACACTCCAGCGTCATCCGGGCTGGGACTTCCAGGGCTGGATGACGCACCTCGCCTGCGCGGACGAGCCCGACAATCCGTTCACCGGCGAGCAGATCGGCCGTTTCGACGCGGCCTTGCGCGGCATTGCCGGTGCGCGCTCGATCGCCAATTCCGCCGGTCTGATCGCCTGGCCACAGGCGCGTGTGGACTGGGTGCGGCCGGGTCTGGCGCTGTACGGCTGCTCGCCGCTGCCGGGCGTCAGCGCGGCGAGCCTGGGGCTGCGGCCGGCGATGCGCCTGGAGAGCCGCCTGATCGCCGTGCGCGAGTACGCTGCCGGCGAAGGTGTGGGCTACGGTCTGGCCTACCGCTGTCCCGAGCGCATGCGCATCGGCGTCGTCGCGGTGGGCTATGCCGATGGCATGCATCGCGCGTTCCGCAGCGGTACGCCGGTGATGATCCGCAGGCGTCGTGCCTACCTGGCCGGCCGCGTGTCGATGGACATGATCACCGTCGATCTGCGCGAAGTTCCGGATGCCACGGTGGGCGATCCGGTATTGCTCTGGGGCGACGGTCTGCCGGCGGAACGAATCGCCGAGTGGGCCGGTACGCTGTCCTACGAACTGCTCTGCGGGCTGACGCAGCGCGTCCACTTCCGCCACCTGAACGGGGCGGACTGAGCGGGCAGGATGGTTCCCGCGCGGTTCAGCGCACCGCGGGCGACAGCTTGCGCAGCGCTTCGCTGGTGGTCGTCGCGCCGCTGCGGTCGATGTCTTCGCGCGTGATCACCTGCCCGGGAGCGGCGACGCAGGGGCGGTCCTCGCTGCGCTGTAGATGGCTGCCGGTCTGCTGCAGGCAGTTCGGCGACACGTTCTGGGCCGTTGCCGTATCGGGCACGGCCTCCTTCGGGGCGGGTGCCGCACAGGCGGCGAGCAGCAGGGTGCAGAGCACGCAGATCCGGGCATTCATGAGGGCCTCCGGATAGAGGGACCGGTTTAGATTGTGCGCCCCGGCGCTGTCCGTCGGCTGAACGCGCCGGGATCAGCCGCTGAGCGTGAAGGTCATGCGCGTGCCGACGAGCTCGACGGTGTCGTTGGGGTTGAGCTTGCGCGCCTGCACATCGAGCGGCACGCCGTTGACCAGAGGCTTGGTGCCGCCGCTCTCGCCGCCGACGTGGACGATGTAGTAGCCGTCGGCACGGCGTGTGATGGCCGCCACCTGGACGCCAGGCTTGCCGATGGTCGTCAGCGCCTTGGACAGTTCGAGCTCCTTGCCGGCATTCGGGCCGGTGGTGACACGCAGCTTGCCGAGCATCGGCTTGGCGGGTGCCGGCGTCGCCGCGGGCTGGGCAGGCGGCACCGCCGGTGCTGCGGCTGCAGCGGGCGCGGCCGCCTTGCTGACCTGCGCATCGAATGCCGCGCCGAACTGGCCCGGCTTGAGGATCATAGTCTTCTCGAAATCGTCGTCGGCAGCGCCCTCACCCTCGTACTTGAGCGTGTTGCGGCCGATCGCGATGGTGTCGCCGTGGGTCAGCGGATGCTTGGCGATCTGCTTGCCGTTGACCTGGGTGCCATTGGTCGAATCGAGGTCTTCGAGGAACGAGTCCTGCAGGATCGTGATCACCACCGCGTGGTGACCGGACACCGCCTTGTCGTTGAGGCAGATGTCGTTGTCGGGATGGCGTCCGATGGTGATCCGCTCCTTGTTGAGCGGAACGTCCCGGGTCTGGCCGCTGCTGTCGGTGACGATGAGCTTGCCCATAGTTTCAGAACCACTCCATCAGACGTTCGTACCAGCGCTTGCCGGCGACCAGCGAGGCGTTCAGGCGGGCCAGGACCACGGAAATATTGTCCTTGCCGCCGGCCTCATTGGCCAGCGCGACCAGTTCCTTTGCGGCGTACTCAAGATTATCAGCGTATTTTCCGAGTGTTAAGCCGATGACTTCATCCGAAACCATATCTGTGAGGCCGTCCGAGCACAGCAGGACCGTGTCGCCGACCTCGATTGGTTCCTCGATGGCATCCACCTGGACGTCGGGCTCTGCGCCCAGCGCGCGGGTGACGATGTTCTTGCGCACCAGCTTTTTTGCCTCGTCGCGGTCGTAGTGTCCGCGTGCGACCAGTTCTTCGAGCAGCGAATGGTCGCGCGTGATCTGCTCCAGCTTGCCGCTGCGGAAGCGGTAGAGCCGGGAGTCGCCGACGTAGGCGATCGACATGCGGTCGTCGTGCAGCAGGCAGGTGACGATGGTCGTGCCCATGCCCGCGCATTGCGGCTGACTCTGCGCCACCGCGTGGATCGCCCGGTGCGCGTCCTCCACCGCCGACTTGAGCATCTGCGATTCGGCGCCCAGGCCGGTCGTGGCGTCGATCTGGCCATGCTTGAGCGAGGGCCAGTTGCGCTTGGCGACGTCGAGAACCGTCGTGACCGCGATGCCGCTGGCGATCTCGCCGGCGTTGTAGCCGCCCATGCCGTCGGCCAGCACCAGCAGCCCGATGTCGGGATCCTCGCCGACCGCGTCCTCGTTGTTCTGACGCACGCGGCCAGTGTCCGAGAGCAGCGCCGTGGTGACCTTGTCCTTCAGCGCCATGAGCCCTACCCCGCGGTGACGGTGGACATCACGCCGCGCAGGTCGCGTGCCATGTCGGCGCCGCGCTGATAGCGCTCGTCGGCATTCTTGTGCAGGGCCTTGTCGATGATCGGTTCGATCGCCGGCGGCAGATCCGGCCGCAGCGTGGTCGCCGGCGTGTGCGCCTCGCTGGCGATCTTCATCATCAGGTTGACCATCGAGTCCGCCTGGAACGGCAATGCGCCGGTCAGCAGCTGGTAGAGCGTGACGCCGAGCGAGAACAGGTCGGAGCGGCCATCGACGCGCTTGCCGGCGAGCTGCTCGGGCGACATGTAGCTGGGTGTGCCCAGCACCATGCCGGTCTTGGTCTTGCTCGAATCGGTGATGCGGGCGATGCCGAAGTCCATCAGCTTGAGGGTCTGCGTGGCCTCGATCAGCATCATGTTGGCCGGCTTGATGTCGCGGTGCACGATTCCGTTGGCATGCGCGTAGTCGAGCGCGTCGGCGGCGTCCGCCATCAGCCGCAAGACCTCGCGCACCGGCAGCAGGGCATTGGGCTTGGTGTGGCGCGTCAGGTCGTGGCCGCGCACGAACTCCATCGCGATGTAGGCGAGATCGTGTTCCTCGCCGGCGTCGTAGATCGAGACGATGTTCGGGTGGGTCAGGCGCCCGGCGGTTTCCGCTTCGCGGAAAAAGCGCTCCTTGACGCTGGCGAGTTCGTCCGGCTCGAACTCCTGCGACAGCGCCATCGTCTTGATCGCGACCTGGCGGCCGATCTTGGGGTCCTTGCCCATGTAGACGATGCCCATCGCACCCTTGCCGAGTTCCTTCTCGACCTGGTAGCGGCCGAGCATGGGCTTTTCGATCTGCGCGGTGGCGTCGAGCACCAGCGTACCGCCGGGATGCGAGCTGGCGGCATTGCCGCCGAGGATGACCGTCTCCGACAGCTTCTTCGCGCGGCTGAGCTTCTGCTGGATGTCGCGGAAATCCTTGTTGAAGCCGGCGATGTACTGATACGCGGATTCGGCCTTGTTGAACTGCCGCTTGCGCTCGAAGTCCAGCGCGAGGTTGTAGATCAGGTCGAGCAGCTTGTCGTCCACCGGCTGCACGCGGCGGAACTTCTCGAATGCCATGTCGAGCTGGCCCTGGCCCTGGAATGCGAGCCCGAGCATGCGGTTCGACTCCGCGCTCTCGACTTCGCTGCTCTGCTTGAGTCGCTCGGTGATGTTGAACTTCTTCACCGTCATGAACGCGTGGCCGGCGAGCAGGAAGACCGCGGCGACTGTGAGCTTGAGCCATACGGCGCTGGATGCCATGACGCCGATCTGCGTCACGATCAGGCCGACGGCGAGCGCCAGCGTCAGCGCCGCCGAAGGCGTCGGGCCCAGGCGGGGCAGCGCCAGCGCCAGGTAGGCGACGATGGCCAGGAACACGGCCAGTTCGACCCATCCGGTCCACGCCGGATGCGTGAAGTAGTCGCCCTGCAGCAGGCTGGAGACCGCGTGGGCGAGGGTGACCACCGGCGCGGTCGCCGGCGACACCGGCGTGGCGAAGGTATCGCCGGTGCCGACCGCGGTCGTGCCGATCAGCACGATCTTGTCCTTGTACTTGCTCGCCGGCAGCTTGCCGGACAGCAGGTCATACGCGGAATCGACCGGGAATGCGGGGCGTGTGCCATCGCCGCGATAGAAATGCGTGTACATGCGCAGCGCCGGACTGGTGCCGATCTCCAGTCCGCCCATCGCCACGCCTTCGCCGAGCCGTACCTCGATGTCCTGCGGCCCGAGATTGAGCGCGCTCGCGGCGATCAGCAGGGACAGCGACGGATAGAACTCGTCGAAATGCTGGAGCACGAGAGGTTCGTAGCGGACGGCACCATCGACGTCGGGCGTGGTGTTGAGATGGCCGACGGCGGCGGCGGCTTCGCCCAGGACCGCGATGGGGACGAAAGCCTCGCGCGTCGGCAGCGGCAGGGCGCCGTCCGCGCGCGCACCGACACGGTCCGCGATGCGCGTCAGCGCGCTGCGGCGGACGAACTCGGGCAGGAGCGCGTCCGGGCGACCCTGCGGCCGGCCGATCGTGAACACCATCGGCAGCAGCGTGCGGCCCTGAGCCTGCAGGGCGCCGGAGAGCCGGCCGTCGCCGGAGGCGCGCGCAGCGGCATCGAGGGTGCCAAGCAGCTCGGTGACCAGCCGGCCGTAGTCCCGCACCAGGGCCGAGGTCTCGAATGCCGACGCGATCTCGCCGACTTGCGGTGAACCGTGCGCCGCGTCCTTGAGCATGAGATTGAAGGTCTCGATCTCGACCGGGATCTGCTGGGTCAGCGGCGACGCGTCGAGTTGCTGGCGCAGCGTCGCGATCAGCGCAGCATCGCCAGACTGTTCTGCTTCGAGATAGAGCGCCGTGTTGCCGATGACCTTGGCGCCGCCTTCGCGCAGCTTGTCGATCAGTTCGGCCTGGCGCGTGCGCGGCCACGGCCAGCGGCCGAGGTTGCGGATCGAGTCGTCGTCGATGGCGACGATGGCGATGCGGTCGGAAGGCGTGCGCTCGCGCGCGCGCACACCGAGATCGTAGGTGTAGCGTTCCAGCGACTCGAAGCCGTCGGCGAAGACGGCGAACGCGAGCACGGCGAAGACCAGACTGAAGGCGACCGCGGCAAACCAGTCCCGGGTCCAGAATTGTGGTTTCACCGCGGAGTCCCCCGACGCGCATGAGCTAAGCTCATGTTAGCCGTTTTCGACGAGCGGCCACATCAGATTTCCACGGAAGCCTGCAGGGCCATGGCCAGAACGCGGACCGAGTACGTGTGCCAGAGTTGCGGTGCGAGCAGCCCGAAATGGGCAGGGCAGTGCGCCGACTGCGGCAGCTGGAACAGTCTGGTCGAGACGCAGGCGATGCCGCGCAGCTCGGCACGGGCAGGCGGCATCAGCGGCACGGCGGGCGGACGCGTGCAGCGGCTCAGCGAGGTCGGCACGCAGGAGGCGCCGCGCGCATCGACCGGCATGCCCGAGGTCGATCGCGTGCTCGGCGGCGGCGTCGTTCGCGGCGCGGTGTGCCTGCTCGGCGGGGATCCGGGCATCGGCAAGTCCACCTTGCTGCTGCAGGTGCTGTCGTCGCTGCAGCCGCGGCTGACGACGCTCTACGTCACCGGCGAGGAGTCTCTGGCGCAGGTGCACCTGCGCGCGCAGCGTCTGGGGCTGGCGAATCTGGACATCCCGGTGCTCGCCGAGACCAGCGTCGAGCAGATCCTCGCGCAGCTGACGCAGCTCAAGCCGGCGTTCGTAGTCGTCGATTCGATCCAGACCCTGTACACCGACACGCTGGATTCGGCACCGGGCTCGGTGTCGCAGGTGCGGGAGTGCGCGGCGCAGCTGGTGCGCCAGGCCAAGGCCACGCAGACGGCGGTCGTGCTGGTCGGCCACGTCACCAAGGAAGGCGCGATCGCCGGGCCGCGCGTGCTCGAACACATGGTCGATACCGTACTGTACTTCGAGCACGATCCGGGTTCGCGCTTCCGCATCGTGCGCGCGATCAAGAACCGCTTCGGCGCGGTCAATGAGCTGGGCGTGTTCGCGATGACCGACGCGGGCCTCAAGGAAGTCAGCAATCCGTCGGCGCTGTTCCTGTCGCGCCATCCCGAGCCGGTGCCGGGCAGCGTGATCACCGTGGCGCGGCAGGGCAGCCGGCCGCTGCTGGTGGAGGTGCAGGCGCTGGTCGATCGTTCGTCGATCGGCACGCCGCGCCGCGTCACGCTGGGGCTGGAGAGCAACCGCCTGAACATGCTGCTCGCCGTGTTGCACCGGCACGGCGGCATCGCGCTGGGCGACCAGGACGTGTTCGTCAACGTCGTCGGCGGCATGCGCATCCAGGAGACCGCGGCCGACCTGCCGCTGCTGCTGGCGGCGTTGTCCAGTTTCCGCTCCCGGCCCTGGCCGTCTGACTGGATCGCCTTCGGCGAGATCGGTCTGGCGGGCGAGGTGCGCCCGGTCGCGGGCGGCGAGGAGCGGCTGGTCGAGGCCGCCAAGCAGGGCTTCCGGCGCGCCATCGTGCCGGATGCGAACAAGCCGCGGCGCGCAGCCAAGATCGACATCGAGGTCGTGCCGGTCACGCGCCTGGCCCAGGCGCTGGACCAGCTCTGAGGCTGCGGATCAGGCCGCCTTGCGCGTGCCGGGTGCCGCGGCCTTGGGCGGCCAGACGCGCGTCGATTTGATCGCGTTGGCGCGCATCTCGGTGATCTCGAAACTGTAGCCGGCGATCTCGACGCGGGCGCCGGGCTGCGGCAGATGTTCCAGCTTCTCCAGCATCAAGCCGTTGATGGTCTTCGGCCCGTTGGTCGGCAGTTTCCAGCCGAGATTCTTGTTGAGGCTGCGGATCGTCACCGAGCCGTTCACGCGGAAGCTGCCATCGGCATCGGCATAGACGTTCTTGATGCGTGTCGCCGGATCCGAGGTGAACTCGCCGATGACCTCCTCGAGGATGTCCTCGATGGTCACCAGGCCCTGGATGTCGCCGTATTCATCGACGACGAAACCGATGCGGCGCTTCTGGTTCTGGAAATTGAGCAGCTGCTGGTTCAGCGGCGTCCCCTCGGGGATGAAGTAGGGTTCGCGGGCCAGCGCCAGCAGGCTCTGCACGTCGAGGCTATCCTCGGCGGCGAGGCGCACGACGCGGCGCAGGTGGACGATGCCCTTGAGGTTGTCGATCGAGCCGTCGAATACCGGGATGCGGGTGTGCTGGCTGCCGATGATCGCTTCCTTGACCGCCGGCCAGGGCTCGGAGATGTCGATGCCGACGATCTCGTTGCGCGGCACCATGATGTCCTCGACGGTGGCTTTCTCGAGGTCGAGGATCGACAGCAGCATCTTCTGGTGGCGGTGCGGAATCATCGCGCCGGCTTCGGCGACCACCGTGCGCAGCTCCTCGGTGCTGAGGCTGTGCTGCGCCGCCTCGTCCGCGGAGATGCCGAACACGCGCAGGATGCCGTGTCCGACCAGCGTCACCGCCCAGACCAGCGGCGCCAACAGACGCATCATCGGCCAGAGGACGTAGGCGGCGGGTGTGCCGAAGCGCTCCGGATGCAGCGCGGCCAGCGTCTTGGGCGTGACTTCGCCGAACACCAGCAGCAGGAGGGTCAGTCCGCCGGTGGCGACCGCGATGCCGGTCTCGCCGGGGAACAGCCGCAGGCCGATCAGCGTGGCGACCGAGGCGGCCAGCGTGTTGACGAAGTTGTTGCCGAGCAGGATGGTGCCGATCAGTCGGTCCGGCCGTTGCAGCATGTCCCACACGAGCTTGGCGCTGCGTTCGCCTTTCTGCGCACGCGTCTTCACGCGATAGCGGTTCATCGTCATCAAGCCGGTTTCGGAACCGGAGAAGAACGCCGAACAGCACAGCAATGCAAAGAGCAGCCCGAACAGGGCGGATAGGGGTATGTCGTCCAAAAGCGCGGTCGGCAGTGGCCGTGTGGATGCTGTTTGTTACCCAAGCGGGCGGGTCGCTGTCAACCCGAACGACTTGAGATATCGAAGCTAACTCCAGTGCCTGCCGAGAATTTGTTCGAGAATGAGCTTGCTGCCGAAATACGCGAGCACAAGCGTGGTGTAGCCCGCCAGCGTCCAGCGGATCGCGGTTCGCCCGCGCCAGCCGAAGCGCACGCGTCCCCACAGCAGCACGCCGAAGATGATCCAGGCCGCGATCGACAGGATGGTCTTGTGCGCCAGGTGCTGCGCCATCCAGTCGCGGATGAACCAGATGCCGGACAGCAGGGTCAGCGACAGCAGGAAAAAGCCGATGCCGATCAGCTGGAACAGCAGGCGCTCCATCGTCTGCACCGGCGGCAGCGAACGGGCCAGCGGCGTCATGCGGCGACTGTGCAGCAGACGGTCCTGCACGGCCAGCAGGCCGGCGTGCACCGCGGCCAGCGTCAGCAAGCCGGCCGAGAACAGCGACAGCAGGATGTGACTGCGCGCCTTCCAGTCGGCGATGGGGATGTCGCTGGCCGGCGTCGGCCAGTGGCTGGCGAGCACGGCGGCCACGCCGGCGAGCGGATAGACCACGGTGCCGAGCGCGCGCAGCGGTTCGCGGAAGCACAGCGCCCACAGCAGGAACGCGGACTGCCAGGCGAACAGCGAAAGGGACTCGTTGATGCCGATGGTGATCGTCCCGCCCTGCAGCACGTGCCGGCTCAGGGCCGTGGCGTGCAGGAGCAGGGCTGGCAGCACGAACCAGCGCTCGCCGGGCAGGCGGCGATCGCGGTACTGGCTCACGGCAGCCGCACAGTAGATCGCCAGGGCGATGACATTCAGGATCATGGTCGGCGAAGCTTAGCCGGAATGCGGCCCTGCGGTTCGCGGCCGGCAGTGGGTGCTGTGCTAGCATCGACTGCCAGACGCAAGAACAATCGTGCATGCGGATCAAGGTCCTCGGCTGTAGCGGTGGCGTCGGTCCGGGCTTGCGGACCACGAGCCTGCTCGTGGACGAAGAACTGCTGATCGACGTCGGCACCGGCGTCGGTGACCTGACGCTGAGCCAGCAGCGACGCATCCGGCACATCTTCCTGACCCACAGCCATCTCGATCACGTCTGCGGACTGGCGTTCATGGCGGACAACCTGTTCGACCTGATCGACCGGCCGATCGAGGTCCATGCGACCACCGAGACGCTGGGCATCGTCCGCGAGCACATCTTCAACTGGAAGATCTGGCCCGACTTTTCCGTCCTGCCGGACGAAGCCCACCCGTTGCTGAAGTGGCAGGTCATCGGCGTCGGCGAGCGCTTCGATCTGGATAGCGGGCACCGGCTCACGGCATTCCGCGTGCTGCACACGGTGCCGGCGGTCGGTTATGCGATCGAAGGCCGGCGCGGCGTGTTCGCGTTCACCGGCGACACCTATGCCGACGACGGCATGTGGAGCTTTCTCAACGGACTGCCGCGCCTCGACAAGCTCGTGATCGAGATCGCGTTTCCCGACGAGCAGGCGGCACTGGGCTATGCCGCCAAGCATTTCACGCCGAGCCTGCTCGGCAGCGAGCTGCAGAAGCTGCGCCACCGGCCCAAGCTCTACCTGACCCATCACAAACCCGGCTGCGAGCCGGTCATCGAAAAGCAGTGCCGTACCGCGCTGCGCGGCTGGGACTACGTGCATCTGCAACGCGGGGACACGATCAGTTTCGACTGAGCGGCCGCTACAATGCGCGCCCGGCCTGCCTGATCCATCGCCCATGTTCGAAAACCTCACTTCCCGCCTGTCGCGCGTGCTCGATGCCATCCGCGGCCAGGGCAGGCTGACCGAGGAGCAGATCAATGCCGCGGCGCGCGAGCTGCGCATGGCGCTGCTCGAAGCCGACGTCGCGCTGCCGGTGGTCAAGGATTTCGTCGAGCAGGTCAAGACCCGGGCGCTGGGCGTCGAGATCACGCAGTCGCTGACACCGGGGCAGGAGTTCCTGCGTGTCGTGCAGCGCCAGCTGACCGAGACGCTGGGCGGGTCCGCAGAACCGCTCAATCTGCGTCAGCAGCCGCCGGCGATCATCCTGATGGCCGGCCTGCAGGGTTCGGGCAAGACGACGACCACCGGCAAGCTCGCGCGCCTGCTCAAGGAGCACGAGAAGAAGAAGGTCATCGTCGTCTCCTGCGACGTCTATCGTCCCGCAGCCATCGAGCAGCTGCGGATCGTCGCCGGGCAGGTCGGCGTCGAGTGGTTCCCGTCGGCTGCCGGGCAGGATCCGGTGGCGATCGCGCAGGCCGCGCTGGCCGAGGCAAAGAAGCAGTACGCCGACGTGCTGATCGTCGATACCGCCGGCCGCACGACGGTGGATGAGGCCATGATGCGCGAGATCGCCGCGCTGCATGCCGCGCTCCATCCGGTCGAGACGCTGTTCGTGGTGGACAGCATGACCGGCCAGGACGCGGCCCGGACCGCGCGCGCGTTCGCCGACGTGCTGCCGCTGACCGGCGTGGTGCTGACCAAGGTCGATGGCGATGCGCGCGGCGGCGCCGCGCTGTCGGTGCGCCAGGTCACCGGCAAGCCGATCAAGTTCCTCGGTGTCGGCGAGAAGTCCGACAAGCTCGAAGTCTTCCATCCGGACCGCATCGCCGCGCGCATCCTCGGCCAGGGCGACGTGCTCGGCCTGATCGAGGAGACGGTCCGCAAGGTCGATCAGGACAAGGCGATCAAGCTCGCCGAGAAGCTCAAGAAGACCAAGAGCTTCGACCTGGAGGACTTCCGCGAGCAGATGCTGCAGATGCAGAACATGGGCAGCATGGCGAGCCTGCTCGACAAGCTGCCGGGCGGCGCGCAGATGCAGGCCCAGCTCAAGAACGTGGACATGGACAAGCAGGTGCGGCGCACCGTCGCCATCATCAACTCGATGACGCGGCAGGAGCGGCGTTTCCCCGACCTGATCAAGGCCTCGCGCAAGCGCCGCATCGCCGCCGGCAGTGGCGTCGAGGTGCAGGAGGTCAATCGCCTGCTGCGCCAGTTCGAGACCACGCGCGACATGATGAAGAAGGTCGCCAGTGGCGGCATGGGCAAGCTGATGCGCGCCATGGGCGGCCGTCTGCCGCCCGGCATGATGCCCCGGCGCTGAGCGCCGCATGCGTTTCCCGGGCGCGGCCCTGCTCGCGGCGGTGCTGGCATCGTGGACCGCGCCGGCGGCGGCCGATTCGATCGGACCGGGGGTGCGCGCGCCCGAGGCGGCCGGCATCGTGATCAACGGTCCCGAGGGCACGCGCGTCAGCACACTGCTCGGGCGGGTGCTGGTCGTCGAGTTCTGGGCGTCGTGGTGCGGGCCCTGCATCGAGTCGATCCCGCGGCTGCAGGCGCTGCGCCATGAGGTCCACAAGTCCGGCTTTGGTGCGGATTTCGAGATCCTCGGCGTCGGCCTGGACAAGCGGGTCGAGGATGCGCGGCGCTTCCTGAGCGTGCGCCCGGTCAGCTACCCGGTCGTGGTCGATACCCTGGGCATCGCGTCGGCCAACTACGGCGTGTGGCGGCTGCCCGCGACCTTCCTGGTCGATCGCAGCGGTGAGATCCGGCAGATCTATCACGGCTACGGTCCGGGTTTCGGCGAAGACTTGCGCCAGCGCGTCTTCGAGCTGTTGCGTGACCGGCATTCGCCGACGGACTCGCGTCCGCCGGACGCCGCGGTTTCTATGCAAGCGCCACGGCCCGACCCATAATACCGGCCCTTTGCACCGACCTTTCGCCGCATCTCCGATCCCCGCGGATCGCCACGCCCCCCAGACCGCCGTGAACACCGACTTTCCGCGCATCCAGCGCCTGCCGCCCTACGTCTTCAACGTCGTCAGCGATCTGAAGAAGGCGGCCCGAGCCCGCGGCGAAGACATCATCGACTTCAGCATGGGCAACCCGGACCAGCCGACGCCCAAGCACATCGTCGACAAGCTGGTCGAGGCGGCGGTGCGCGGCACCGATTCGGACTACGTCAAGCCCGAGCACCACGACGAGGAAGGTACGCACACCCACCGCTATTCGGTGTCCAAGGGCGTGCCGCGCCTGCGCCGCGCGATGAGCCGCTGGTACAAGAGCCGTTACAACGTCGATCTCGATCCGGAATCCGAGATCATCGCGACGATCGGCTCGAAGGAAGGTCTCGCGCACCTGGCCTTCGCCACGCTGGCAGCCGGTGACGTCGTGCTGGTGCCCAACCCGGCCTACCCGATCCATCCCTACGGCGTCGTGCTTGCCGGCGCCGACGTGCGCCACGTGCGCCTGACGCCGGAAGTGGACTTCTTCGAGGAACTGGAGCGCGCGATCAAGGAGACTTGGCCGGCGCCGAAGATGCTGATCCTCAACTTCCCGGGCAACCCGACGACGCAATGCGTCGATCTGGCGTTCTTCGAGAAGGCGGTCGCGCTGTGCCGCGAGCACCAGATCTGGCTGATCCACGACCTGGCCTATGCCGACATCGTCTTCGACGGCTACAAGGCGCCATCGGTCCTGCAGGTGCCGGGCGCCAAGGACATCGCGGTGGAGTTCTTCACGCTGTCGAAGTCGTACAACATGCCGGGCTGGCGCGTCGGCTTCATGGCCGGCAATCCGACGCTGGTCGCCGCGCTGGCGCGCATCAAGTCGTATCTGGACTACGGCATGTTCACGCCGATCCAGGTTGCGGCGATCACCGCACTCGAAGGACCGCAGGACTGCGTCGCCGAGATCTGCGAGATGTACCGCCACCGCCGCGATGTGCTCTGCGAGGGGCTCAATGCCGCCGGCTGGAAGGTCGAGAAGCCGCAGGCGACGATGTTCCTGTGGGCCGAGATCCCCGAACCGTTCCGGCATCTCGGTTCGATGGAGTTCTCGAAGAAGCTGCTGCAGGAGGCCAAGGTCGCAGTCTCGCCCGGCATCGGCTTCGGCGAATATGGCGATGGTCATGTGCGCCTCGCGCTGATCGAGAACGAGCACCGCACGCGCCAGGCGATCCGCGGCATCAAGAAAATGCTCAAGAACGTGTGATGAGTACGTCAGTGAAAGTCGGTGTGGTGGGGCTGGGCACCGTCGGGCAGGGCGTATTGCGTCTGCTCAAGAACAACGCCGCCGAGATCACGCGCCGCGTCGGCGTGCCGGTCCTCGTCACCGACGCGGCGGCGCGCGACCTGACGCGTGCGCGCGACTGCGATCTGTCCGGCGTGCGCCTGTGGGACGACCCGCTGCGGCTGGCGCGCGAGGCCGAGGTCGATATCGTCGTCGAACTGGTCGGCGGCAAGACCGTCGCGCGCGAGCTGACGCTGGCGGCGATCGCGCGGCGCAAGCCGGTGGTCACCGCCAACAAGGCGCTGCTCGCCGAGAACGGCAACGAGATCTTCGACGCGGCGCGCAAGGCCGGCGTCGTCGTGGCCTTCGAGGCCGCGGTGGCCGGCGGCATCCCGATCATCAAGGCGATCCGCGAGGGGCTGGCCGGCAACGTCATCGACAGCGTCGCCGGCATCATCAACGGCACCTGCAACTACATCCTCACGCAGATGACCGAGAAGGGCGAGTCCTTCGCCGACGCGCTCGCGGTCGCGCAGCGACTCGGCTACGCCGAGGCCGATCCGACCTTCGACGTCGAGGGCGTCGATGCCGCGCACAAGCTGGCGATTCTCGCGGCGATTGCCTTCGGCATGCCGCTGTCCTTCGACAGGATCGCGCGCGAGGGCATCGGCAAGGTCACGCCCGAGGACATCAAGATCGCCCAGGTGTTCGGCTACCGCGTCAAGCTGCTCGGCATCGCCAAGCGCTGCGGGGACGGCGTTGAACTGCGCGTGCACCCGACCCTGATCGCGGACGACACGCTGCTGGCCAAGGTCGATGGCGTGCTCAATGCCGTGGTCGTGCACGGCAACGCAGTCGGGCAGGTTGGTTTCTACGGTCGCGGCGCGGGCGGCGACGCCACGGCCTCGGCAGTCGTCGCCGACATCCTCGACGTCGCGCGCGCACTGGCGGCCGACGCGCGCCACGCCGTGCCGGCGCTGGCCTTCCAGCCTGACGCGTTGCGGCCGCTGCCGGTGCTGCCGATCCGCGACACGGCGAGCCCGTTCTACCTGCGCCTGCGCGTCGCCGACGAGCCCGGCGTGCTGTCGCAGCTCACGGCGATCCTGGCCGCGCACGACATCAGCGTCGAGGCGATCCTGCAGCGCGAGCCGCGCGGCGGCGACGACGCCACGGTGGCGCTGATCACCTCGGTGATCCCGGAACACCGCTTCGACGACGCCCTCGCCGAGATGCAGAAGCTGCCGTTCGTGCGCGCGGGCGCCGCGCGTTTCCGCGTCGAGAAGTTCGGCTGAACCGCCGGGAATCGGGAAACGAGATCGGGAATCGTCAACGGCGCTCCGGTTTCTTGCTTCTGCGATTCCCGTTTCCCCATTGACGATCCCTGTATGACCATGCGCTACACCGGCCTCATCGAACACTACCGTCGCCGTCTGCCGCTCGCGCCCGAGGCACGCGCGATTTCGCTTGGGGAAGGGCGCACGCCGCTGATCCGCATCGACCATGTCGCGCGCGACGCCGGCTTCGACGGCGCGCTGTACGTGAAGTTCGAGGGCCTGAACCCGACCGGCTCGTTCAAGGACCGCGGCATGACCGTCGCGGTGACGCAGGCCGTGCACGAGGGCAGCAAGGCGATCATCTGCGCCTCGACCGGCAACACTTCGGCGGCTGCGGCCGCCTATGCCGCGCGTGCCGGCATCACCGCCTTCGTGCTGATCCCGGAAGGCAAGATCGCGCTCGGCAAGCTGGCACAGGCGGTCGTGCACGGCGCGGTCGTCGTGCAGATCCAGGGCAACTTCGATGACGGCATGCGCCTGGTCAAGGAAGTCGCGCGGACCGCGCCGGTGGCGATCGTCAACTCGATCAATCCGTATCGCCTGCAGGGCCAGAAGACCGCTGCTTTCGAGATCGTCGAGGAACTGGGCCGCGCACCGGACTACCACTGCCTGCCGGTCGGCAATGCCGGCAACATCTCCGCCTACTGGATGGGTTACTCGGAGATGGCCGGCCAGCGCACCGCGGCTTCGAAGCCCTTCGACGCCGGCGCCGGCTACGACCGCACGGCCGTGACGCCGCACCGTCCGGTGATGGTCGGCTACCAGGCCGCCGGCGCGGCGCCGTTCCTGCGCGGCGGCCCGGTCGCCGAACCGGAGACCGTCGCGACCGCGATCCGCATCGGCAACCCGCAGTCCTGGGATCTGGCCTGGGCGGCGCAGAAGGACTCGAACGGCTGGTTCGACGAGTTCAGCGACGCGCAGATCCTGGCGACGCAGAGGATGCTGGCGGCGCGCGAGGGCGTGTTCTGCGAGCCGGCTTCGGCCACTTCACTGTGCGGAGCGCTGCACGACATCAAGGCCGGGAAGATCAAGCCCGGTTCGACGGTGGTCTGCACGCTCACCGGCAACGGCCTGAAGGACCCGGACATCGTCATGAAGGACGGTCTCAAGGACCTGATCCGCGTGCCGGCCGAGCGTGCGGCCGTCGAAAAGGCACTGCTGGCCCGCATGTAGGCGCGGGCCATGCCCGCGTCCGATGCCATCCCGCTGATCCGCCGCCGCGCGCCGGGCGCGCCCGAACGGCTGCCGGCGGCGCTGCACCCGGTGCTGCGCCGGGTCTATGCCGCGCGGGGGGTCGAGCCCGGCGAGCTGTCGCTGGAACTGCGCGACCTGTTGCCGCCGGAGGGCCTGCGCGGCATCGAAGCGGCAGCGTCGCGCCTGGGCGATGCGATCCAGCGCGGCGAGCGCATCGTCATCGCCGGCGATTACGACGCCGACGGCGCGACCGGGACCGCGGTCGCCGTGCTCGGTCTGCGTGCCCTGGGTGCCGTGGAGGTGCATTACGTCGTTCCCGACCGTTTCCGCATGGGCTATGGCCTGTCGCCGGCGCTGGCCGAGCGGGCCGCCGAAACCGGCGCGACGGTTCTCGTCACCGTCGATAACGGCATCGCCAGCATCGCGGGCGTCGAGCGCGCACGCGCGCTGGGCCTGAGCGTGATCGTCACCGACCACCATCTGCCCGGCGCCGGGCTCCCCGCCGCGGACGCGATCGTCAACCCCAACCAGCCGGGCTGCGGATTCGCGTCCAAGGCGCTCGCCGGGGTCGGTACGGTCTTCTACGTCCTGCTCGCACTGCGCGCGGAGCTGCGCCGGCGCGGCTGCTTCGCCGTGCGCAGTGAACCGAATCTGGCGGAGCTGTTGGATCTGGTGGCGATCGGCACGGTCGCCGACGTCGTGCGCCTGGATCGCAACAACCGCATCCTCGTCGAGCAGGGGCTGCGGCGGATCCGCGCCGGCCGCGCACGTCCGGGGGTGCAGGCGCTGCTGCGCCAGGCCGGGCGCGCGGCGCAGAACATCGCCGCCATCGACCTGGGCTTCGCGCTCGGTCCGCGTCTCAACGCCGCCGGGCGCCTCGACGACATGCGCAGCGGTATCGAATGCCTGCTGGCGCCGGACCTGGAAACGGCCGAGCCGCTGGCGATCGCGCTCGATCGCTTCAACCGCGAGCGCCGCGAGATCCAGGAACAGATGCAGCTGGACGCGCTCGAACGGGTCGATGGCGCTGGAACGTTCGGCCTGTGTCTGTTCCATCCCGACTGGCACGAGGGCGTCGTCGGCCTGGTCGCGGCCAGGGTCAAGGAACTGCGCCACCGCCCGGTGATCGCCTTCGCGCGCGCGCAGCAACCCGGCGAGCTGAAGGGCTCGGGGCGTTCGATCCCGGGTCTGCACCTGCGCGACGTGCTGGCCGCGGTCGATGCGCAGCATCCGGGCCTGATCGGGCGCTTCGGCGGCCATGCGATGGCGGCCGGTCTGGGTCTGGCCGAAGCCGATCTCGAACGCTTCGCCGCGGCCTTCGACGCGGCCTGCGCGGCACAGATGGACGCGGCCGTCCTGCAGCGCGTGATCGAGACCGACGGCGAGCTCGCGAGCGGCGAACTGACGATAGACACCGCGTATGCGCTCGAACAGGCCGGCCCCTGGGGTCAGGGATTCCCCGAGCCGCTGTTCGAGGGGCGCTTCGAGATCGAGCAGGCGCGCTGCGTCGGCGCCGACGCCAGCCACGTGCGTTACCGGCTGCGCCACGAGGGCGGTACGGTCGCGGCGATGGACTTCGGCGGCGCCGGCCGCCTGCGCACGTCCGGAGCGCTGCACACGCTGTTCACGCTCGGCGTCAATCGCTACCAGGGCACCGAAAGTCTCGACCTGCGGCTGGTCCATGTCGGCGATGTCTGACACGGATCGGGGCGGCGCTTAGGCTATTTCTACTCTGGCCGCCGAGGCGCTGCCTGCCTAGGATGCGCGGTCGCGACAACCACGATCCGGAGCCTCCCTTGCGTCATCCCATCCCCAGCGCCGCGTCCGTCATGCTCGCTCTCGCCTTGTCCGCCTGTGGCGGTGGTGGCGGTGGTGGTAACGGCGCAGAGGGTCCAGGCCCGCAGCAGGCGCCGGCGACACGCTTCGACCTGGCCAACCGCTGCTTCGCCCTCAAGTCCCTGACCTCGGGCACGTTCGTCGTGCGCGACGGCAACGGCTATGCCGCCAGTGCCGCGAGCGCCGCGGCCGCCGAGCGTTTCTACATGAAGCCGACGGCGCTCGGCGAGTACCTGTTCTATGCCGCGGATCGGTCGTTGCTGGCCGGCAGCGGCAGCGCGGTCACGGCGGCGACCGCGCCGTCGGCGATGTCGAACTGGGTCGTGCAGGCGCCGGCCTCGGGCCGCTACACGGCACTGCTCGAAGGCGCGAACCAGAGCCTGGCCACCGACGCACAAGGCCGACTGGCGCTGGCGGCGACGCCGGGGCAGTTCGCCTTCGTTCCGGTCGGCGGATGCACGGCCTATCCCGAGATCGACGACGATGTCGTTGGCACCACGTACAAGGGCCGCGGCATCGAGCAGCCGGTGGTCGGCTTCGCCGAGGTGCACACGCACATGGCGATGGGGCACGAGATGTCCGACGGCAAGGAGATCGTCGGTCCCTCGGCGGGTGGGGCGATGTACGGCCAGATGTTCCACCGCTTCGGCGTGCCGCACGCGCTGGAGGACTGCGAGGACTTCCACGGTCCCAACGGCACGCGCGATCCGGAGGCCCTGATCCTCGACATGACGCCGCTGAAGACGCACGACACCCAGGGCTGGCCGACGTTCGTCGACTGGCCGGCCGCGGATTCGCAGCTGCACCAGGCGATGTACTACAAGTGGGTCGAGCGCGCGTGGAAGGCGGGCCTGCGCATCATGGTGTCCGAGGGCACCAACATCGAAGCGCTGTGCGAGGTCGCTCGGATCTACATGTCCACGGTCAAGCCGGAAGCCGCGCTCTACGAGTGCCGCGACATGGAACTGGGCATCGGCCAGGTCAAGTACCTCAAGCAGCTGCAGGACTACGTCGATGCGCAGGAAGGCGGACCGGGCAAGGGCTGGTTCCGCATCGTCGGCGATCCGGTCGAGGCGCGCCGCGTGATCAACGAGGGCAAGCTCGCCGTGGTTCCCGGCCTGGAGTTCTCCAACGTGTTCCACTGCACGGTCACCTTCAATCCGCTGCTCGGCACCGAAACGCCGGGCTGCACGAAGGAGGACATCGACCGCGAGATCGAGGAGGTGTGGAATCTCGGCGTGCGCGAGATCTTCCCGTACCACGACGTCAACAGCGCGCTGGGCGGTACCGGCATCTTCAATGGCGACGCGCTGAACCTGGTCGGCTTCTATGGCACCCGCCGTTTCTGGGATACCTACGACTGCCCGGACGGTGGCGAGGGCGAGGCCTACTTCTACAACGCCGGCGCCTACATGACGACGGCCGTGCCGGGCACCGGCAGTGATCCGCTCAGCTCGGCCGTGATCGGCCTGCTGCAGGGACCGGCGCCGATCTACCCGCCGGATCGCCGCCAGTGCAACGCGCGCGGCATGACCGAGCTGGGCCGCTACGCGCTGCAGAAGCTGATGGAGAAGAAGTTCATCATCGACATCGACCACGCCGAGCTGTCGATCAAGCAGGACATGATCGACATGGCCAAGGCGCAGACCCCGCCGTACCCGCTGATCTCGGCGCACGGCGGCCACGGTGGCATCTCGATGCAGCAGGCCCGCGACATCCTCGCCATCGGCGGTCTCATCTATCCGATGAAGCCCAACGGCAAGGGTCACGTCGATTTCCTCAACAAGCTCAAGCCGGTGTGGCAGGCGTCCGGCCGCAGCGATCCGATCGCGCTCGGCTACGGCATGGACGCGAACGGCATCGCCAATCGCGCCGGGCCGCGCGGCGCGGGCGCGACGCCGGTGCAGTATCCGTTCACGCTGTTCCAGGGTGAGGACTGGGGTCCGCAGTTCAGCGGCTTTGCGCCGGTGACCTTCAAGCTGCAGACGGTTCCGGAGAGCGGCAAGACCTGGAACATCGACGAGGTCGGCACTGCGCACTACGGCATGGTCGCGGACTACGTCGAGGAGATCCGTCTGGAAGGCGGGCGCGAGGCGCTGGACGCGCTGTACAACTCGGCCGAGGCCTACCTGCGGATGTGGGAGCAGACCGTCAATCGCTGAGGCCGGGGACGTTCATGCGTCTGCTGCTGTTCTGCGTGTCCGCGGTCGCGGTGCTCGCCGCGCTGTGGCTGGTGCTGCGTCCGCCCGCGGAGACGCCGGTTCCGGTTTCCGCTCCGGCGGCGGTCGTCGCCGCCGCAGGGGCGAGCCCCGCGCCGGTGCCGCAGCCGCGTCGCTTCAGTCTCGCGATTCCCGCCGCGCCCGGCAGCGACGGCGTGCTGCACGTGCGGCAGGGGGAGCCGGTCGAGCTGATCGTCACCAGCGCGAAGGACGACGAACTGCACCTGCATGGCTACGACCTGTCGCTGCAGCTCAAGGCCGGCGAGCCGGCGACGCTGGCCTTCGTCGCCGAGCACGCCGGCCGCTTCGAGATCGAGCTGCATCACGTCCATGCCGAAGTCGGCGTGCTCGAAGTCAGCCCGCGTTGAGATCCGCTCGTGCACGGCGGCGCTGGTGCTGGCCGGCGCCGCCCTGCCGTCCACGGCCGCCGCCCATTCCTTCGGGCGGATCTACAACCTGCCGGTGCCGTTCTGGATGTACGCCTACGGTGCGGCGGCGGCGCTGGTGCTGTCCTTCCTGGTGGTGGCCTGGTTCGGCACCGCGCCGGCGCCAGCGGCGCCCGCAGCGTCAGGCCAGCAGTCCGGCGTACTCGCACTGCGCGGCCTGCGGCGCCTGCACGTGCCGCAGCTGTTGCGCGCGCTCGCGCTGTCCGGCCTGCTGCTGTGCGTGCTGACCGGCTTCTGGGGCACGCGCGATCCGTACCGCAACTTCAACATGACCTTTTTCTGGGTCGTGTTCGTGCTCGGTTTCGCCTGGCTGACGGCACTGGTTGGTGATGTCTATGCCCTGCTCAATCCGTGGCGGACGCTCGCGGCCCTGGTCGGGCGGGTGTGGACGGATTTCACGCGCGGCCGCATTCGATATCCGCGCAAGCTTGCCTACTGGCCCGCGCTCGCGCTGTACATGGTGTTCATCTGGGTCGAGCTGTTCGGTTTCACACGGCCGCAGTCGCTCGCGGGCTGGCTGACCGGCTACACGCTGCTGAACCTGTCCGCCGTGTGGCTGTTCGGCGCCGCGGACTGGTTCCGCTACGGCGAATTCTTCGGCGTGTTCCTGCGGCTGCTGGGCCGCATGGCGCCGCTGGACTACGTCCCCGGCCGCGGCGTGCGCCTGCGCGCGCCCTTCGCCGGCCTGCTGGAGGAGAAGGCGGACAGCACGAGCCTGCTGGTGTTCGTGCTGTTCATGCTCTCGTCCACCGCTTTCGACGGGCTGCGTGCGACGGTGCCGTGGTACCGCTGGTTCTGGACCGATCCGACCGGTCTGCTGACCGCGTGGCTCGGACAGCCGCCGATCCACGCCTACGTGCAGTTGCGGCCGTACTACCTCGCCTACGAGTCGCTGTGCCTGGTGCTGTCGCCCTTCCTCTATCTGGCGGTGTACCTGCTGTTCGTCGCGCTGGCGAAATGGCTGGGGCGCAGCCGGCACAGCCTGCACGAGCTGGCGTTGAGCTTCGGCTACTCGCTGTTGCCGATCGCGCTGGTGTACAACGTGACGCACTACTACACGCTGATCCTGACGCAGGGCGTGAAGATCGTCAGCCTGCTGTCCGACCCGTTCGGCCGGGGCTGGAACCTGTTCGGCACCGCCGGGCTGTTCCGCGCACCGATCCTGCCGGACCTGGGGACCGTTTGGCACACGCAGGTCGGGCTGATCCTGTTCGGCCACGTCGTCAGCGTCTGGATCGCACACCTCGAAGCCCTGCGCCTGTTCCCCGGCCGCGGGCGGGCGTTGCTGAGCCAGCTGCCGATGCTGGTGCTGATGGTGGCTTTCACCACCGCCGGCCTGTGGATCCTCGCGCAGCCGATCCAGCAGGGGCGCTGAGCGCCGCGCGCCTTCCCCGAGGTCCGGTACGCCGGGATCGATGCCTCAGCACCTGACCGGGATGCCGTGGCGGGTGTCGTCGGTCAGGATTTCGAACGCCGCCCGATGCGCCGTGGAGAGCGTCAGCGGCGGCTTGCCGTCGCGTTCCACCGTCAGCGTGCAGGCCGCGACCTTGGAGTTCAGGCAGGTGTGGCTGCCGCCGGGCGGGTTGTAGTAGGTCAGGCCGACGAAATCCTGCGGCGTGGCGCAGATGCGGCCGTGGACGCGGAGGCCGGGCGCGGCGCTGTCGAAGCTCCAGTCGAAGTAGCGCCACCGACCCTGGGCGCGCAGGCCGTGGCGGATGGTGTTGAGATGATGGTCCTGGCCGTCGAGGCGCAGCAGCAGGATGGTCAGCCAGGGCGTCCACAGCGGGCCGAGCCGGATGCGCGCGGTGATCACCTCGAGGAAGGCGTCGGGCGCGTCGTCGAAGCCGACGATCTGGCCCCAGGCGTAGGTGTCGGTGTGCTTGCTGCCCCAGTTGTGGTTTTCGCTGCCGATCCAGTCGTCGATCGTCCAGGTTTCGCCGTCCACGTCGAGCGTGCCGTCGAAGCGCGCGAAGGGGCGCGGCGTGACCGCCTTGGCCTTGGGCAGCGGGGCCGCGTAGTAATGCTGCGGCAGGAATACCGCCGGTGCGCCGCCGCCGGCGTAGCGGAGGTTCCAGCGCAGGGTCTGCGGTGCCGCGACCGCGCCGGCGAGCGCGCCGGCGTGCAGGCGGGCATCGCCGATGCGGACGTCGAGCCCCGTCGCGGCGAAGGCACAGTCGTCGATCGGTACTTCGCGCTTGCCCGCATACAGGCGGCCGCGCTCGCCGTCCGACACGACGCACCACAGCTCGCCGATCGCATCCTGCGGCCGGCCTTTGGGCGAAAAGATCGTGTAGCGGATCCAGAAGGCCCGCTTGCGCTGCGGATGATTGGCGCGCAGGAACCAGCTTTCGTAGTGGCCCTGCTCCTGGCCGGCACGATAGCGCGCGCCGTGCCAGTCGATTCCCGCGGTGCCGGTCATGCCGCGCTCAGGCGCGCAGGCGGCGCGTCTGCACCGTGCCGCGGACGTTTCCGGCGAGGTTGCAGGCCAGCGAGACGAGCGCGGATTCGTTGGGTCTGGGCTCCTCGCCGCGGCCCATGCGCTTGAGCTGGCGGCTGTACCACATCACTTCCATCAGGCCGGCCCGGTCCACCATGCCGATCCCCGTCTTGATCGGCTTCACCTTGAACCGCGTCTCCTCGCCGGCGATCAGCCGTCGTGACGCATCCGGCTCGATCGCCAGCGGACGCGCCAGCCCGATCAGGTCCAGCGCGCCGGATTCGAGCGCCTCGCGCATCGCCGGCAGCGTCCGGAAGCCGCCGGTGACCAGCAGCGGCGTGGACACCCGCTTGCGCACCTTCTCGGCGAAGCTCAGGAAATAGGCCTCGCGCGCCCGGGTCGATGCCCGCAGACCGGCCATCGCCGGGGCCTCGTAGGTGCCGCCGGAGATCTCGATGAGGTCGATCCCGGCGTCGGCGAGCGCGGCGATCACGTCCAGGGATTCCGACTCCTCGAAGCCGCCGCGCTGGAAGTCCGCGGAGTTGAGCTTGATGCCGATGGGGAAGTCGCTGCCGACCCGTTCGCGCATCGCCGCGAGTACCCGCAGCACGAAACGGCGCCGGTTCTCGGCATTGCCGCCCCATTGATCGGTGCGCTGATTGGTCAGCGGCGACAGGAACTGGCTGACGAGGTAGCCGTGCGCGCCGTGGATCTGCACCCCGGTGAAGCCGGCTTCCCTGCACAGCTGCGCGCCGGTGGCGAAGCGGCGGATGATGTCCTCGATCTCGTCGCCGCGCAGCGCGCGCGGCGGTGCGAACATCGCCTGCAGGTCCTTGCCGAACGGCACCGCCGAGGGGGCGACGTTCTCGCGGTTGAGACCCTTGGGCGACTGGCGGCCGGGATGGTTGAGCTGCATCCAGATCGCCGCGCCGTTGCCCGTGGCCGCCTCGGCCCATTGCCGCAGCAGCGGCATGTCGCGGTCGTCCTCGAGCGCGACATTGCCGGGCTCACCGAGCGCGCGCCGGTCGATCATGACGTTGCCGGTGATCAACAGGCCCGTGCCGCCGCGTGCCCAGCGTTCGTACAGGCGCACCAGCGCGGGCGTCACGCGGTTGTCCATCGTCGCCATGCCTTCGCTCATCGCCGATTTCACCAGGCGGTTGGGCAGCAAGGCGCCGTTGGGCAAGGTCAGCGGACGGGCGAGGGGGCTGTTTGACTTGGACATGCACAAGCTCGTGATGGGGGCGGCGTCAACTTAAGCCGGCGCATCATCGGCGGCATTCGCGCGCCGGTCAAAGGGGGCTGGCGGCCGGGCCTGCACGGCACGCTCATCCGGATTGGAATGGCCACGCGAAGCCGGTATCGTCGCGGACCTTTATCACGACCCGATCGAAGCCGCATGTCCGCATCTGCCGAACGCATCCGCCGCCACATCCTGCAGACGCTCGCCGTCGAGATCGGCGCGCAGCCGCGTCAGGTGGAAGCCGCGGTGGGTCTGCTCGACGAAGGGGCGACGGTGCCGTTCATCGCGCGCTACCGCAAGGAGGCGACCGGCAGCCTCGACGACACGCAGCTGCGCAAGCTCGAGGAACGCCTCGGCTACTTGCGCGAACTGGAAGACCGCCGCGCCGCGGTCATCGAGTCGATACGCGCGCAGAACAAGCTGACCGAGGAACTCGAAGCCAGGTTGATCGCCGCCACCACCAAGGCGGAGGTCGAGGACCTGTATCTGCCCTACAGGCCCAAGCGCCGCACGCGCGCCGAGATCGCGCGCGAGCGCGGCCTCGAGCCGCTGGCCGATCTGCTGCTCGGCGACCGCTCGCTGATTCCGCTCGACGCCGCGCAGGCTCACGTGCAGGGTGAGGTGACGGACGCGAAGATGGCGCTCGAAGGCGCGCGCGACATTCTGACGGAGCGCTTCGCCGAGGACGCCGCGCTGCTGGGTCAGCTGCGCCAGTACCTGCGTGACCGCGGCGTGCTGCGCGCCAAGGTGTTCGAAGGCAAGGAGGACGCCGGCGCGAAGTACGCGGACTATTTCGACCATCGCGAGCCCTGGGCCAGGGTCGCCGGCCACCGCGCGCTGGCAATGATGCGCGGCCGCAACGAGGAGATCCTGATGCTCGAGATCGAGATCGACGCCGATGATCCGGCGCCGGTGAAGCCGGTCGAGCGCATGATCGCGGCGGCCTGGAACATTCGCGCCGACGGTGGAGCGGCCGACGCCTGGCTGCTGGAGGTCGTGCGCTGGACCTGGCGCGTGAAGCTGTCCCTGAGCCTGTCCGTCGATCTGATGATGGAGCTGCGCAGCCGCGCCGAGGCCGAGGCGATCGAGGTGTTCGCGCGCAATCTCAAGGACTTGCTGCTCGCCGCGCCGGCCGGCTCGAAGCCGACGCTCGGTCTCGATCCCGGCATCCGCACCGGCGTGAAGGTGGCCGCGATCGACGGCACCGGCAAGCTGCTGGAGACGACGACCATTTATCCGTTCCAGCCGCGCAACGATGTGCGCGGTGCGCAGGCCGAGCTGGCGCGCCTGATCCAGGCCCATCGCATCGAGCTGATCGCGATCGGCAACGGCACCGCGAGCCGCGAAACCGAGAAACTGGTGGCGGATCTGCTGACGTCGCTGCCGGAGCCGCGGCCGCGCAAGGTGGTCGTCAGCGAGGCCGGTGCGTCGGTGTACTCGGCGTCGGAGACCGCGGCGCTCGAATTTCCGGACCTGGACGTGTCGCTGCGCGGTGCGGTGTCGATCGCGCGGCGCCTGCAGGATCCGCTCGCCGAACTGGTCAAGATCGACCCGAAGTCGATCGGCGTCGGCCAGTACCAGCACGACGTCGATCCGTACCGCCTGGCGAAGTCGCTCGATGCGGTGGTCGAGGACGCGGTCAACGCGGTCGGGGTCGATCTCAACACGGCGTCGGCACCGCTGCTCGCGCGGGTCTCCGGCCTGGGCGGCTCGCTGGCCGAGTCCATCGTCTGTCACCGCAACCAGAACGGCGCGTTCCGCAGCCGCAGGCAGCTGCTGAACGTGCCGCGCCTGGGCCCGAAGACCTTCGAGCAGTGCGCGGGCTTCCTGCGCATCCGCGGCGGCGACGAGCCGCTCGATGCGTCCGCGGTGCATCCCGAGGCCTATGAGCTCGCCGGGCGGATCCTCAAGGCCTGCGGGCGCGACCTGCGCGCCGTGATGGGCGATGCCAGGGCACTGGCGAAGCTCGATCCGCGTCAGTTCGCCGACGAACGCTTCGGCCTGCCGACGGTACGCGACATCTTCGCGGAACTGGAGAAACCGGGCCGCGATCCGCGCCCGGAATTCCGCACCGCCGTGTTCAAGGACGGCGTGCACGAACTGGCCGATCTGCGCCCCGGCATGTGGCTCGAAGGCACGGTGACCAACGTCGCAGCCTTCGGCGCGTTCGTCGATATCGGTGTGCACCAGGATGGCCTCGTCCATGTCTCGCAGCTCGCCGACCGCTACGTCAAGGATCCGCGCGACGTCGTCAAGGCCGGCCAGATCGTCCGGGTGCGCGTCGTGGATGTCGATCTCAAGCGTCAGCGCATCGCCCTGTCGATGAAGAAGGACGATGGCGGCGCCGCGGCGGGTGCTGCGCGCGGTGCTGCACCGCGCGCACCCGACCGCCGGACGCCGTCGGCCGCCAGGCCGGCTCAGGGTTCGCTCGGCGCCGCGCTGGCGGATGCGCTGAAGCGCGAGTAGCGATTCAGCCGGCCGCGGCCGACTCGCGCAGGCTGCGCACGCGGTTGCGCCCGGCGCACTTGGCTGCGTACATCGCCTGGTCGGCGCGGCCGATCAGGTCGGTCAGGCGGGCGTCGGCTTCCTCCAGCGACGCCACGCCGATCGATGCGGTGACGTGCAGGGTCTGACCGTCCGGCAGGACGATCGTGCGCGTTTCGATGGCGGCGCGCAGGCGTTCGGCAACCCGCAGCGCCTCCGCTTCGGTGGTCTGCGGCAACAGCACGCAGAACTCCTCGCCACCCAGGCGGCCGGCGAGGTCGATGGCCCGCAGGGTCTGGTGGATGATCCGGCCCAGGGTCTGCAGGACGGCGTCGCCGGCGGCGTGGCCGTAACGGTCGTTGACCCGCTTGAAGTGGTCCAGGTCGAGGATCAGCACCGCCAGATCGTTGCGGTTGCGCCGGCTGCGCGCGAACTCCAGCTCCGCCGTGGCCACGAAGTGGCGGCGGGTCGCCAGACCGGTCAGGGTGTCGGTCACCGCGAGTTGCTGCAGTTCGTCGGTGTGGCGCTTGCGGTCCGAGATGTCGATGAACGAGACGACGACCTGCGTGATCCGCCCATGCGCGTCGATGTCCGGAATGGCGTTGGTCAGCACCCAGCGGGTGGGCTCGGTGGGCGCGATGCGGACCCCGACCACGTAATCGTGCAGTGCGGCGCGGCTGTGGATCGCGCGGCTGACCGGATACTCCTCGACCGGCATCGGCGATTCGTCCTCGCGCACGAAATGCCAGGCGGGGTCGATCGACGTCCGGCCGAGCAGCTGTTCGATCGACAGTCCGAGGATCGCCGCCGCCGACGGATTGGCAAAGCGGATCGAGGTGTCGGGATTGTGGACGACGACCGCGGTCTGCAAGTTGTCGAGCAGCAGCTGCAGACGGTGTTCGCTGTCGCGCAGCGCCTGTTCGATGCGCTTGCGTTCGCTGATGTCGAAGACCGTGCTGCGGCTGTGCAGGAAGTGCCCGGCGGCGTCGTAAACTGCCGTCGCGCTGAGGATCACCGGCAGGACGCGGCCGTCGCGGCAGACCAGTTCGAGTTCGAGATCGCGGACTGCGCCCGCCTTCTTGAAGCGGGGGAAACTCTCGGCCACGATCGCCTGGCTCGCCGGGGTCAGCAGCTCGCTGAAACGCTTGCGGCCGACGATGTCGGCACGCGCATGGCCGAGCCAGTCCAGCTCGGTCTGGTTCATGCGGATGATCAGCCCGTCGGCATCCAGCGAGTGGTATCCGCAGGGGGCGCGTTCGTACAGATCCTCGATTTCCGCTGACCGCGCCTGCAACATCGCGTTGGTGCGCGCCAGTTCCTGCGACTGCCGGCGGCGATGACGGATCTGCGCGATCACGCCGGCGACCAGCATGGATGCCCCGAGGCCGAGGATCAGCAGCAGATCGGCGATCCGCTCCTGCGCGATCCCCTGCGCGGAGCGGACGGCGTGCCAGCCGAGCGCGGACAGGGCCGACAGGCCGACGCCGGTCGCCGATGCCAGCCAGGGCAGGTCCTGCCAGGTCCGGTGCCCGCCGAGGTGGGCCGAGGTCAGCAGGATGGACAGCCCGAGGGCGACGAAGCAGACCGCGGTGAGCAGCGCCATGCGGGTGTTGCCGGCCCACTGCAGGGCGGTGCGCAGCTCCGCGGAGTAGCCGATCAGCGCGATGAGGCCGATGGACATGACCAGGGCGCCCAGCATCGAGGCGATGCTGTTCGACCAGACCGCCTGCTGGCGGTAGGCGATCAGCAGCGCCGCGGCGCTCGCCAGCGTGAAGGACACCGCCGTGTTCAGCGCCATGCGTCCCGAAGGCAATGCGTCCACCGCGGTCGGTGCGGGCATGAAGAAATGATCGATGCCGAAGTCGGCGCCGGTCAGGTACTCCGCGAGCGTCAGTCCCGCCAGCGCCGCCACCAGCGCCGCAGCGGCCAGCGCGATCGCGCGGCGTCCGTGCAGCGCGCAGACAAGGCTCACGCCGGCCGCCGCGAACAGCAGTCCGGTGTTGAAGCGCACCGTCGAGGAACTGGCGACGAGGCGCGTGTAGTGTTCGACGCCCAGGAACCAGCTCGCGCAGATCGCCAGGCCGACGGCCAGGACGAATCCCGCGGTCAGCTGCGCCGTGCGTGCCGTTCGTTGCCCGGGCCGGGTGTCAATCATGCGGTCTGCCCACTGTCGCACCATCCTCGTCCAGTGTGGCCGGACGCGCGGGTTCGGCGCTGACCTGCGTCAAGCGATGCCCGCCCGGCGGCATCATCGCCGCGGCGCTCAGGCGGGCTTCGAGGCGGGTCGACCGGCGAGTGTGGCCACCGCCGGTTCGAGCCGGGCCACGGTGCCCTCGACGTCGCGCAGCTTGTCGATGCCGAACAGGCCGATGCGGAAGCTGCGGAAGTCCGGCGGCTCGTCGCACATCAGCGGTACGCCGGCCGCGCTCTGTATGCCGGCGGCGGCGAAGCGTGCGCCGCTGCTGATCAGCGGATCGTCGGTGTAGCTGACGACCACGCCGGGTGCCTCGAAGCCGGGTGCGGCGACACTGCGGAATCCATGCCGGGCCAGCATCGCGCGCACCCGCCGCCCGAGCAGCCATTGCGCATCGCGCAGTGCGTGCAGACCCAGTCCGACGGTTTCCTGCGCGGCGTCGCGGAAGCGGCGCAGCGCGTCGGTGGGCAGCGTCGCGTGATAGGCGTGGCCGCCGTTTTCGTAGGCCTGCATGATCTGCAGCCACTTGCGCAGGTCGAGCGCGAAGCTGCTGTTCTGGGTCTGTTCCAGCCGGCGCAGGGCCTCGGCGCCGAGCATCACCAGGCCGCTGCACGGCGAGGCACTCCACGCCTTCTGCGGCGCCGACAGCAGGACGTCGATGCCGCGCGCGCGCATGTCGAGCCACAGCGCTCCGGAGGCCACGCAGTCGAGCACGAACAGGCCGTCGTGCGCGTGCGTCGCCCGGGCGACGCGATCGAGGTATTCGTCGGGCAGAACGATGCCCGATGCCGTCTCGACGTGCGGCGCGAACACGACATCGGGCCGGTCGCGCGCGATCGCCGCTTCGACGTCCTCGATCGGCGGCGGTGCCCATGGCGACTGCGGCGCGTCGTCGATGCGGCTTGCCTTGAGTACGGTGCTGCGCGCCGCGAGCCGCCCCATGTCGAGGATCTGGCTCCAGCGATAGCTGAACCAGCCGTTGCGGATGATCAGGCAGGACTTGCCGTCGGCGAACTGACGCGCGATCGACTCCATGCCGTAGGTGCCGCCGCCCGGCACCACGGCGACGGCTTCGGCGGCATAGACCTGCCGCAGCAGGGCAGAGATGTCGCGCATCACCTGCTGGAACGGACGCGACATGTGATTGAGCGAGCGGCCGGTGAAGACCACCGAGTATTCCAGCAGGCCGCCGGGATCCACCGGCGCGGCGTCGAGCGTCAAGGCCAGTCTCCTGTTCCGGGCCGCCGCCATTGTGACCGCATCGGCGCAGCCGTGTCTCAGCGCAGGGCCTCCAGCGCCTCCCAACGCGCGTAAGCGGCGGCGAGGTCGCGCTCGATCTGCGCCAGGCGCTGTTCGACAGCCGCGATCGATTCGCGCGGCTGTTCGTAGAAGCCGGGGGCGGTCATGCGTGCGGCCAGTTCGGTCTGTTCGGCTTCGAGCTGCTCGATCCTGCGCGGAAGGCCGTCGAGCTCGCGCCGGTCCCTGGTGCTCAGCCGCGACGCCGTCGATGGCGGCGCGGCGGCCGGTGGCTTCGGCGCGGACGGCGCGGGTGCAGGGGACGGGCGCTGACGCAGCCAGTCCGCGTAACCGCCGACGTAGTCGCCGATGCGGCCATCCCCCTCGAACACCAGGCTGCGGGTCACCACGTTGTCGAGGAATTCACGGTCATGGCTGACCAGCAGCACGGTGCCGCCGTACTCGATCAGGCGCTCTTCGAGCAGGTCCAGCGTCTCCATGTCCAGATCGTTGGTCGGCTCGTCGAGCACCAGCAGGTTCGACGGCTTGCAGAACAGCTGCGCGAGCAGCAGCCGGCTGCGCTCGCCGCCGGACAGCACGCGCACCGGCACGCGTGCGCGATCCGGTGTGAACAGGAAGTCCTGCAGATAGCTGATGACGTGCTTGCGTGCGCCGTTGATCTCGATGAACTCCTGGCCATCGCCGATCGCGTCGATCGCGGTCTTGTCCTCGTCGCGCAGCGGGCTGCGCAACTGGTCGAAGTAGGCGATCTCCAGCTTGGTGCCCAGACGCACCTCGCCGCTGTCCGGCGTGAGGCGGCCCAGCAGGATGTTGAGCAGGGTGGTCTTGCCGGCGCCGTTGGGGCCGATGATGCCCACCTTGTCGCCGCGCAGGACGAGCGTCGACAGGCGGCGGATCAGCACGCGGTCGCCGTAGCCGTGGCTGACGTTGTTCAGCTCCACGACCAGGCGGCCGGAACGCTCCGCGTCCTGGACGACGAGATGGACGTCGCCTTCGCGCACGCGCCGCTGGCGGAACTGCTCGCGCATCTGCAGCAGTGCCTTGACGCGGCCGGCACTGCGCGTGCGTCGCGCCTCGACGCCCTTGCGGATCCAGGCCTCCTCCTGCGCGAGCTTCTTGTCGAACAGGGCCTGTTCGCGCGCCTCGGCGTGCAGGGCCTCGGCCTTGCCCTTCACATAGGCATCCCAGCCGCCCGGCCAGGAACTCAGCCGGCCGCGATCGAGGTCGCAGATGCGCGTGGCCAGCCGGCGCACGAAGGCGCGGTCGTGACTGACGAAGATCAATGCGCCATCGAAGTCGGCGAGCAGATCTTCCAGTGCGGTGATGCTGGCGATGTCGAGATGGTTGGTCGGCTCGTCGAGCAACAAGACGTTCGGTTCGGCGACCAGCGCACGGCCGAGCAGGGCGCGGCGCTTCTGCCCGCCGGACAGCGATGCGAACGCCGCGTCGGATGGCAGATCGAGTCGCGAGATCACCGCCTGCACGCGGTTTTCCACCGTCCACGCGCCATGGGCGTCGATCTGCGCCTGCAGTCGGGCCAGCTGTGCCAGGTCGGGCTGCGTCGCATGTGCCAGCCGGTGGTAGCGCGCCGCCAGATGGCCCAGCTCGCCGAGCCCATCGGCGACGATGTCGTACACCGAGCCGGCGTCAGCGGCGGGTACGTCCTGCTGCAGACGCGCGACGACGAGGTTCTGCGCACGGACGATCTCGCCGTCGTCGATGGCCTGCTCGCCAGCGATCACGCGCAGCAGTGTCGATTTGCCGGCGCCGTTGCGGCCGACCAGGCAGACGCGCTCGCGCGCCTCGAGCGTGAAATCGACCTGGTCCAGCAATTGCGTGTTGGCGATCCGCAGTGAAACGTTCTTGAGTCCGAGCAGCATGGGCAGGCGGGCGTGATGGGCGCACAGTTTAGCGGCGCCGCACGGTCCGCCGATCGGCATCGAGATTCACGGAAAAATCAACTTGGCTACAGTGAGCCGCCATTTTCCCGATCCAAGCACCGCCATGACGAGCGGACACGAGGTTGTCGCCATCATCGCCCTGGGCATGGGGCTCGCGTTCTGGCTCACCGACCGCGCGACGCCGACGAGCCGCTGGCTCGGGCTGTTCCTCGGTCTGCTGGGCGTGGCGGTGTACGCCAATGCGCAGACCGCTTCGGCCATCGCGTTGTCGCCCCTGCCGTGGTGGGTTCGCGGCGTGGGTCTGCTGGATTCGGCGACCTTCGTCGCGGCCTGCGAGTGGGGCCTGCGGGTGTCGCAGACCGTGCCGGATGCCGCCGGTTCGCCGCGCCGCGACAAGCTCATCCGTGCGGCCCAGATCCTGTCGGCGAGCTACGCGGGATTCGTGGCACTGCTGCCGGAGCTGCGCTATCGGGAACTGGCACTGGCCGTCGCCGAACATCGGTTCCCGGACCCGATGTTCGCACTGTTTCTGCTGCCGATGCTGGGCGCCGGCGCGCTGGTGATGACGGCCGGCGTCCTGTTGATGCTGCGCCGGCCGGATCGCGCCGAGCAGATCCGCATCCTCGCGGCGCTCGCGGCGATGCCGTTCCTCGCGGTGGCGCTGGTGCTGCCGTCGAGCGTCTCGCCGCTGGCGCTCGCGGTCGGCGAGGTGATGTTCCTGTTCGGTTCGCTGCGCTACTACATGATCCTGGGTGCGCGCGGCAGCTTCATGGCCCGTTTCCTGTCGCCGCAGGTCGCCGAGCTGGTCCGTGAACGTGGCTTGCGGCAGGCGATGGCGCGCAAGCGCAGCGACGTGTCGGTGGTCAGCGTCGATATCCGCCGTTTCACGCGTCATGCCCAGGCGCACACGCCGGAGCAGGTCATGCGCCTGCTGCGCTCGTTCTATGCGGCCGTCGGTTCGGCCGCGCAGGAGTTCGGCGGCACGGTGAAGGACCTGGCCGGCGATGGCGCGCTGATCCTCATCGGTGCGCCGGTTCCATACGAGGACCGCGCGCAGCGCGCGATCCGCCTCGCGCGTCGCCTGCAGTCGCGCGTGCGGCCGATCCTCAAGCGCTATTCGGGCGAGCTCGGCCTGGGCGTGGGCGTCGCCAGCGGCAGCGTCGCGGTCGGCATCGTCGGCGAGGGCGGACGCTACGAATACATGGCCGTCGGGCCGGCGGTGAACCTCGCTTCGCGCCTGTGCGACAAGGCCGCCGACGGCGAGATCCACATCGACGAGGCGACGCTGCTCGAAAGCGGCGAGTCGCTCCCGGCGACGCGACGGCGGCGTGCCGTGCGTGGCATCGACGGGCTGGTCACGACCTACGTGCTGCAGGAGCACGCAGCGACCGGCACGTCGTCCTGAAACGCGATCGGGCCGCGCGGCACTTCGCCGGGCGGCCCGATCCGACAGCCTGAGCTGCGCAAACGCGGGCGGCGGCTACTGCACGCGCACCGGCCCTTTCTGCGCCTTGCCGAGCTTGCGTCCGCTGCGGTCGGCCAAGTCGGCCTTCACGCTGACGGTATAGATGCCGGGCTTGTCCACCGGCAGCAGCAGCATGCGCTTGTTGTTGGCGCCGATCTGCCACTTGCCGGCGACGGTCTTGCCCGCGGCGTCGGTGACGCGCACGTTCTGTTCGATCGACGCGGTGTCGTCGAAGGCGCCGTTGAGCATCAGCACGATGGCGCGCGTGTACGCGGCCGAGCCAGCGTACACGATCGACAGCCGGTCGTCCGCTTCCGGCCCCCACCACTGCGCGAGCTTGGGGGCGGGGGCCGCCGCGCCGGCGCCGTCCGGCTTGGCGGGTGCGGGCTTGGCGGCCGGCGTGACCGGCTCGGGACGCGGCGTCGGCAGCGGCGTCGGTGCGGGTTCCGGTTCCGGCGCGTAGGCCGAGTCATCCGCGGACGTGGATGCGGCCGGTGCCGGGGCGGTGTCCACGGCGCTGCCATCCGATTCCTCGGCGTAGCCGCCGCTGTCCGCCGTTTCCGTGCCCGCGCCGGCATCTGCGGTACCGGCTTCTTGCTCGACGACCGCCTGCGCGGCCTCGGCGCCGCTGAGCCTGGAGGTGTCGAGGGTTCCCTTGAACACCCGATCGACGGCGGCGCCGTTCGAGTCGCGGGCATTCTTGCTGGCAGCGGGCGGGAACGCGGCTTCAAGCCCGAAATAGGTTCCTGCGGCGACGGCCACGGCGACCACGGACATGGTCAAGCCTTTTGCGCTCATGGATGCTCCCAACCCTCCAGAAAGTGTTTGTCGAGGCTCGGCGCTGTCCTGCCACGGCGGTCTGCCGCGATCTTCCCCCGGACACCGGGCGCCGACGCGAGTGGCCCGAAAGCCACGGACGGCGAACTATCCTTCAGAGCCCGCGGCGCGTCAATGGCGGTGGGGGCGGTGGCGGTGCGTGCCGGCGCCGTGTCGCCGGCATCGGTGCGCTGCGATAATCCGCAGCCTCAAGACTTTCCCCACTGCAGAGGTCCGGGCGATGAACGATCGCTATCTCGAATTCACCCATTCCCCGTTCGGCAAGAGCCTCGCGTCGATGCTCGGTCTGCCGACACCGCCGCGCCTGCGCCGCGCCGATGCACCCTGGGCCGACCGGCCCCTGGAGGCGACGCCGGTCGTGCTCGGCGGTGACAGCGGTGCGGCACTCGCGGCGCCCCTGCTCAAGGCCTTGAGCGGCATGGGCGCCATCCTGCGCATCGTGCCGGAGCACGCCGGACTGGCGCCGATCAAGGCGGCCGCCGCGCAGATGTCCGTGGCGCTGGCCGGCAATCCGGCACCCGACAGCGGCGAGCCGCGCAGCCAGGCGCTGGTCTTCGATGCCAGCGGAGTCGCGTCCCCGGCGCAGCTGCGTGAGGTCTATGACTTCTTCCAGCCGCTGGTGCGCAACGTGCCGGGCAACGGCCGTATCCTCGTCCTGTCGCGCGCGCCGCAGTCCTGCATCGACGTGGGCCGCAAGACCGCAGCGACCGCGTTGCGCGGCTTCGTCCGTTCGCTGGCCAAGGAAGTCGGCAAGAACGGCACGACCTGCAACCTGATCGAAGTGGAAACCGGCGGCGAGGGCTGGCTCGACGCGCCGCTGCGCTTCTTCCTCAGCGTGCATTCGGCCTACGTGTCCGGCCAGCTGCTGACCGTCGGCGCCCATGCCAAGGCCACGGCCGTGGCGCTGCCCGGCAGCCTGCAGGGCAAGACGGCGCTGGTGACCGGCGCGGCGCGCGGCATCGGCGCGGCGATCGCCGAGGTGCTGGCCCGCGAGGGCGCGCGGGTGATCGGCATGGACCATCCGTCGCAGGAAGGTGCGCTCGGCGAGACGATGGCGAAGATCGGCGGGCGCGGGCTGGCGCTGGATGTCACCGCGCCGGACGCGGCCGAGCGCATCGCCGCGGAGACCGAGGGCCTGGACATCGTCGTCCACAATGCCGGCGTGACGCGTGACAAGATGCTGCGCAACATGACGCCGCAGCAGTGGGACATGGTGCTGAACATCAACCTCGCCGCGATCCTGCGCATCAACGAGGGGCTGCTGAAGAAGGGGCTGAACGGCGGCGCGCGCGTGGTCTGCATCTCGTCGATCGGTGGCATCGGCGGCAACGCCGGCCAGACCAACTACGGTGCGACCAAGGCGGGCGTGATCGGCTACGTCGATGCGATGGCCGAGACGCTGGCCCAGCGCGGCGGCGCGATCAACGCGGTCGCCCCGGGCTTCATCGAAACGCAGATGACGGCGGCGATGCCGGTCGGTCCGCGCGAGGTCGGCCGTCGCATCAACTCGCTGTCGCAGGGCGGTCTGCCGCAGGACATCGCCGAGGCGGTCGCCTTCCTCGCGTCGCCGGCCGCCGCGGGGGTCAACGGCCGCACGCTGCGCGTCTGCGGGCAGAACTGGTTCGGCGCCTAAGGCGGCTGCCTTTCAAGCGCGGGGACCGGTACACTCCGGTCCCCGCGACATTGGATACCAATGGCCAGGCGCACCAGCGCCGCCGGCCATCAAGCGAGCCCCACTTGCCGAAGTCCGCCAAGCCCTTTGAATTGATTGCCGAATCGCGGCTGCCGACGCCGTTCGCGGAGTTCCGCATCCTGGTGTTCCGCGGCGCCGATGCCAAGGAGCATGTCGTGCTGGCGCTCGGTGAGCTGTCCGGCGAGCCGCCGCTGGTCCGGGTCCACTCCGAGTGCCTGACCGGCGACGCCCTGTTTTCGCAGCGCTGCGACTGCGGCGCGCAGCTCGAATCGGCGCTGCAGCGCATCGCCGAGGCGGGGCGCGGCGCGGTGCTGTACCTGCGCCAGGAAGGCCGCGGCATCGGCCTGGGCAACAAGATCCGCGCCTACGCGCTACAGGATCAGGGTGCCGACACGGTCGAGGCGAACCATCAGCTGGGCTTTCCGGCCGACGCCCGCGAATACGGCGTTGCCGTCGGTCTGCTGCGCCAGCTCGGCCTGCTGCGCATCCGCCTGATGACCAACAATCCGCGCAAGCTCGACGCGCTGCGCGCCGACGGCATCGAAGTGGTCGAGCGCGTGCCGCTGGAGAGCGGACGCAACCCGCACAACGAGCGCTATCTCGCGGCCAAGGCGGCCAAGCTGGGCCACATGCTCAATCTGCCCTGATGGCGAAGGACGACAAGGCGTCGGCCGGACTGCTGCGCGAGCTGCGCACGCTCACCGTTTCCACGTACCAGGTCTCCAGGGGCTTCGGTCCGTTGCTGCGGCTGCTGGCCGCCGAGCCGGACATCACCCGCGACGAACTCGGGGATGCGATCGACCGCGCCTTCGACGGTCTCTACCGGCACCCTCTGCTGCATCAGACCGAGCGGCTCACCGCCTATCTGCGCAGCCGCCATCTGATTCCCAACGAGCAATCGACCGAAGACCTGATCCGCTTCATGGTCGAGCAGGTCGTCGCGCGCTCGCCGGTGCCGGTGCCCGAGCAGCTGGTCCAGGAGTTCTGGCAGTTCTTCAACGAACTGTTCTCGTCGCCGGAGCTCAAGGGCTTGGGCGAGCTGACACTCGACATGGTGCGGCTGGTGATCCGTACCTACGAGCCGCTGCTGGTCGAGATCGTCAACATCCTCAAGGCCGGTCGGCGCTTCAACCAGTGGCAGCTCAACGAGATCCTGCGGCGCGCGGCCTTGATCCGCAACGACGTGCTGATCGTGCGCCGGCAGATCCGTGCGCTGCGCTACATCAAGCCGTTCTTCCAGGCCGATCCGAAGGACTTCAAGGCGCAGGCGCAGATCGTCGCGCAGATGGTGCGCGAGTTCGGTCCGTTCTTCGTGAAGATGGCGCAGGTCGCGGCGGCCAACGCGGACTTCCTGCCCGACGAGATCGCCCGCGAGCTGGCGGTGTTCCACGAGGACGTGCCGGCGATGAGCGAGGACGAGGTCGTGCAGGCCTTCGTCGAGTGCTATGGCAAGCCGCCGCACAAGCTCTATCTGGACTTCGACCCGGCGCGGCCGGTGCGCTCCGGTTCGATCGGCTCGGTCTATTTCGCCAAGAAGCCCTTCATCGAGGACGGCCGCGAGGTCCTGCGCCCGGTCGTGATCAAGGTCGGTCGCCAGAACATCGACCGCGAGTTCGCGATCGGCAAGCTGGTGCTCGGCCTGGCGATCATGTCCTCGCAGTACTGGGCGCCGCATTCCAAGCTGACGCCGTTCCTGCGCGCGATGCAGGAGCAGGTGGACGAGTTCGTCGCCGGTTTCATGGAAGAACTCGATTTCGCGCAGGAGGCGCAGAACCACCTGCGCTTCTACCAGCGCAGCCTCAAGTCGAACATGTGGAAGGTGCCGGAGCTGTACGGCCATACCCAGCGCATCATCGAGATGGAGTTCCTGTCCGATGCCGCGAGCCTGACGCGCGCGCTCAAGCGCATGCCCTCGGCGGAGCGCCGCCGCTTCCAGCGCAGCGTGTCCGAGCGCCTGTTGTACACGCTGCTCTATCACGTCTTCGTGCACCGCGAGATGCACGGCGACCTGCATCCCGGCAACGTGATGGTCGGTTCCGACGGCGCGTTGCACCTGATCGACTGGGGCAACGTCGTCGCGCTCGACGGCAAATGGGGCGCGGTCTGGGACTATCTCGCAGCCGCGGTCACCGCCGACACCTCGATGCTCGCCGATACCCTGATCCGGGTCAGCACGCAGCCGGAAGCCAACGCCGCGCGCCGTGCCGAGATCAAGGCGGCGCTCGACGACACCCTGCGCAAGAAGGGCGTGACGCCGCTGACCAAGCGCAACTTCGTCTTCGAACTGCGCCGCGGCGGTCTCGACGGACTGCACGCGCGCGGGCAGGCGGTGCTGCACCTGATGTCGAACACCCAGCAGGCCGGCGTGGTGATCAACCGCGACTATCTGCACCTGTCGCGCGCGCTATTCGCGGCGGCAGGCAGTTTCGGGTCACTGTACGAGAACGACTCCAAACGCCGGCTCGCGGCCGATCTGGCGCGCGGCCTGGCGCGGCTGCCGGTGACGCTGACGCAGGACCGGCTGCATGACGAGCTGACGCAGTTGCGGATGCGGCTGGCGCGCTGGCTGCCGCTGCCAGAGTTCGTGCGCTCCAGGATCGCACCGCCGCGTTTCGCCGCGCTGTCTTCGCCACCGGTCTGACCATGTACCGCATCGCCCGCGACGTCCTGTTCCAGCTCGACGCGGAAACCGCGCACGAGCTGACCTTGCGCCTGTTCCGTCGTTTTCCGCGGCTGGCGACCGCGCCGTTCAGCAAGCCTGTCCCGGCGTCGCCGGTCGAACTGCTCGGCCTGCGTTTTCCCAACCGTGTCGGTCTGGCCGCGGGCCTCGACAAGAACGGCGAGTGCCTGAGCGCTTGGCAGGCGCTGGGTTTCGGTTTCGTCGAGGTCGGCACGGTGACGCCGCGACCGCAGCCCGGCAATCCGCGGCCGCGCATGTTCCGGCTGCCGGCCCATCAGGCCCTGATCAACCGCCTTGGCTTCAACAACAAGGGCGTGGATCATCTGCTGCTGCAGGTCGCGGCCTCCGACTACCGCGGCGTGCTCGGCATCAACATCGGCAAGAACTTCGACACGCCGATCGAGCGCGCCCAGGACGATTACCTGCACTGCCTGCGCAAGGTCTATGCGGCGGCCTCGTATGTCACGGTCAACATCTCCTCGCCGAACACCAAGAATCTCCGCGACCTGCAGGATGAGGCCCATCTGCGCGGCCTGCTCGGCGCGCTGCGTGCCGAGGCGCAGGCGCTGGCCCAGAAACACGGCAAGCGCACGCCGATCATGGTCAAGATCGCGCCCGACGTGACCGACGCGCAGCTCGACAGCATCGCCGCAGTGGCCCGCGAGACCGGCATCGACGGCCTGATCGCGACCAACACCACGATCACGCGCCCCGGCCTCGAGCACGAGCCGCTGGCGGCCGAGGCGGGTGGACTGTCCGGCGCGCCGCTGCGCCCGCTGGCCGACGCCGTGCTGCAACGGCTGCGTCAGCGCGTGGGGCAGGATTATCCGTTGATCGGCGTCGGCGGCATTCTCGGCGGTGCCGATGCGCGCGCCAAGCGCGCGGCCGGTGCCGACTTGATACAGATCTACAGCGGCTTCATCTACCGCGGTCCGGCGCTGATCGCCGAGTGCGGCGCCGCCCTGCGCGGCTGAGGCGGAACCCGGTTGCCGCTGCAATCGGCGATCCAGTAGCATCGCCGGCTCATACAGAACAATCCGACGTGGGGACGAAGTATGCGACTGAAGCTGATTGCGGCTGCCGCCATGGCGACGATGTGGGCCGGGCTGGCGCAGGCCGTGACCGTCGAGGATTACGACATTCCGTACGTCGGCGGCGCGTTCATCTACGAGTTCAACGACAGCGCCCGTCAGTCCGACAATGGCCTGGGCGGCGAGGCGCGCTTCGGTTGGCCGCTGACTGAGTTCGGCTATGCCAACTGGGCCGCCGAGGCGACGCTGCACGCCCTCAAGCGCGACCGGGACATCGACGGCAAGGCGGACTACCAGCGCGGGCTGATGTTCGACCTCGTCTATGACTTCGGCCTGTTCGGCTGGGGCGGCGAAGCCAGCGTCGGTCCGCGCTTCAAACCCTTCGTGCTCGCGGGCCTGGGCGTCGTGCAGGAGGACGTCGCCGGCAGCCGGCACGAGCATTTCGGCCTCAACCTCGGGGGCGGTGCGCTGATTCCGCTGAACTGGCACGGCCTGGCGGTGCGCGCCGAGGCGCGCGTGCTCGGCCAGGACAACAACAAGTCGGTGGCCGGCGAGGACCTGCTGATCGACTACCGGCTCGGTCTGGGCCTGCAGCTGCCCCTGACGCCGCTGTTCAGCGTCGCCGATCACGCACCGCCGCCGGCACCAGCGGCGCGCTGCGCGCTCGCGGTCGTCGATCCGGTCACCGGTCGCAGCGACTGCGGCACCGATTCGGATGCCGATGGCGTGCTCGATGGCGTCGATCAGTGTCCGGCGACCCCGATCGGCACGGCCGTCGATGCGCGCGGCTGCGCGATCGACCTGTCGGCGGACGCGGACGGGGACGGCGTGCCCGATGCCGCGGACCGTTGCCCCGGTACGCCACCTGGCGTGACCGTCGATGCGACCGGCTGCCCGGCGGCCACCGGCATGGTCCTGAGCGGTGTCAGCTTCGGCAACGACGATGCGATTCTGACCTCGGCGTCGCGCGCGGCGCTCGAGGCCGTCGCCGAGTCGCTGAAGGCGCAGCCGGGCACGCGCATCGAGATCGGCGGTCATACCGACAATGTCGGCAACGACGCCTACAACAACGTGCTCTCGCAGCAGCGCGCCGAAGCCGTGCGCCAGTTCCTGATCTCGCGCGGTGTCGATGGCAGCCGCCTGGTCGCGATGGGCTACGGCGAATTTCGTCCGATCGCGTCCAACGACACCGCCGACGGCCGCGCGCAGAACCGCCGCGTCGAGTTCCGGGTGATCGGCGAGTAAGCTCGCCGCCGCGCGTCCGGCGGGTGGACGTGCCCGCGCATCTTGCCGTCCTTCGCATGACGTCGGCGTCCGGTCGTTCCGCGTCTGGCCAGGATGTTGCATCGCCCTGCATCGGCGTCTGCGCGCTCGATGCGCGGCAGGTCTGCACCGGCTGCGGCCGGACACTGGCGGAGATCGCCGAGTGGTCGTCCGCGACACCGGAACGCAAGCGCGAGATCCGCCGGCGAGCCGTCACGCGCATGCAGGAAAACAAGGCATGAAAGACCGTCTCCGGCTCAATGAATTCGTCCATGTGATCGAGATCGAGACGCGCTGGGCGGATCTCGATGCTCTTGGCCACGTCAACAACACGCGCTTCTTCACCTTCGACGAGAGCGCGCGCCTGGACTACTTCGGCGAACTGATGCGCTCCGACTCCGAGTTCTGGAAGTCGCGCGGCCTGATCCTCGCGCACATCGAATGCGACTTTCTCGCCCAGCTGCATCACCCGTCTAGGCTGCGCGTCGGCTTGCGCATCTCGCGCCTGGGTCGCAGCAGCATGAACACGCTCGCCGGCATGTTCGTCGGCGAGCACCTGATCGCCGTCACGCGCGGCGTGGTGGTCTGGTTCGACTACACGCGCCAGAAGGCGCAGCCGATTCCCGAGAACGTGCGCGCGATGATCCGGGCACGCGAACGAGTTGCGCCGGAAGAATCAGTCTGAGGCCTGCGCAATCTACCAACAGTCGGCCACGGCGTTGCCATCCTCGTTGAACGCCGCCTTGGCGCCCCGGCTGTCGAGTGTGAAGCGGGCACAGGCGCGATCCTTGAGCTGCCGACCCTGGGCGGTGGCCGTGAGCGTGTAGCTCATGCGTGCGACGTTGGCCGAAATCGAGTAATAGGCTTGCGGACTGTCGAAGGTCTCCGCGACCGTACAGTTGCCGTTGTCATAAGTCCCGTACTGCGTCAGGCAACGTTCGAGACGCTGCGCGGTGTCGCTCAGCGCGACGCGAGCGTCGGCACGCCGCGACTTGCGGACGCTGGCTTGGTAACTCGGTAGCGCAATCGCCGCGAGAATGCCGACGATCGCAACGACCGTCATCAACTCGACCAGGGAGAACCCGCGCGCGCGCCGGCTCATCGTATCTGCCGCCACGACAGCCGCCCTCCTTCTGTGGGACTGGCTGGCGGCTCGTAGGTGGTATCGATGCCGCCCGTGGTGCCGCTGGCGAGTTTGATCTCGAAAGTTGCCGCCGAGATGATCGCCGGCGTCTTGATGATGCCGGCAACAGAGCGACGTCCACTGACAGGCAAGCCACCGGCGTAATCATCCGAATTGAATGCCCGGTCGCGGTTCAGGTCGAACGGCGTTTCATCGAGACGGCTTCCAGTCAATGCGTTGACCTCCATCAGGTAACTATCGCCGCCGAAGGCGCAGGCCGCGGTATTCGGAATCAGCGTCGTGAAAATGATCGAGCCGTTGCGGAGGATCGGCGTGCTGACCTGTCGTTCACCGCTCAAGGGCAGGTCGAGATACCAGCCGCGCTCGCCGGAGGACCTGTTCGCGCTGGTCACCCTCACGTCTTCGGTTATGCCGTTCGGAAAGTTGAGCGTGGATGTCGAGATCACCTCCTGGCGGAGCAGGGCATTGCGGCCGTTGACACCCGAGGTGACTGCGCCGTCGTCGATGTCGTAAATGCCGTAGAACGTGTTGGTTTGAGCGCCGCTGCTGTTGTCACCAACGGCAAAGTAGCGGCCGGTGCCGAAATAGACGACGACACCGCCGTAGCCGGTCACCTCAGCCTTGTTGAAGCCGACCTCGGGTCGTGCAGTGATCGGCTGCCGGTTGGCATTCGTGCAAGGGTCTGCGCTGCATGCCGTGAATAGCGGTTCCGGCGCTGCGGCGGTGCCAAATCCGATCCGCCAGTCTGCGGAGCTGGCGCTGCGCAGGTCGAACTTCCACATGTTGCCTCTGAGGTCGCCGGCGTAGATCAGATCGGTGATGCGGTCCCCGTCGATATCCACGGGAATCGGCGATGACAGGCCATTGTTGCCACCGACGCCGGTATCGAACTTCTTGATCACCGAACCATCGGTGAGATCGAGCAGAAACAGGACCGCGCGGCCGCTGCTGCTGTTGTAGCCGTTGGCGATGATCGCTACCCAGTGGCCATCCTTGAGGCGGGCGATCGTCGGCTGAGCGTATGAATAGCCCATGTCGGCATCCTGTGCCGAGGTAAATTCCCACATGACGCTGCCCGTGCCGAACGTCGCGGGATCGGTGACATCGAGCGCGAACACTCCACGGCCGCCACCGCCCAGTGCGCCGACCAGGATGGTTTTCCAGGCGCCCCTGACATAGGCGTCGAGGGTCTTGATCGAACCATCGACGAGATATTTGTGATTGCCGTTGTAGGCCGGATCGGTGAGCGCGCTGAGTCGTCCGTACACCGGGCTCGGTACGTGGGCCAGCAACTCACGTCCGTCGGTCGTCCGGAATCCATGCAGCATGCCGTCATTGGCGCCGACGTAGATCATCGAGGGGCGCCCCCGGTAGGCTGCGCTACTGCGGAAGGCGGCGTAGCTTGCGCCCTCTGCGGCAGCGGCCGGCAATTTGTCGAAACCATAATCCTGCTGTCCGACGTACGCTGGATCGGAGTTGACGATGTCGCCGAGAATCGCGCTGCGCACACGGAAGTTCAGCCCTGCACCCTCGTTGCTGCGATCACCGCGCAGATAGTTCAGCCGCGCCTCGCCGTTGCCGTCGGCGGTGCCCGCGGTGTTGCGGTTGAGCGCGTCCTTCTGTGCGGCGTTGAGCTGATTCCACTGGAAGCGTTTTCCTGGGTTCGGCGCGGTCGGGTCGTAGGTCGTGATCACGCGATCGCTGGCGGATGGCATCTGCTGGGCGGCATCCCACAAGGGATCGCCGACCTGGCCGTCTGCTCTGATGGGTAGTGAGAGCAACTGTCCACTCCAATCGCTGGTGCGAAAGCGCGCCTGATAGATCGCCGTGTCGGCGGTCAGCCGTGTCGAGTTGGTCGCGATGGATGCGGCAGCGCTGGTGACCGCCGCAATCTCCTTGATCGCACGTTGCAGGGCATCGCGCAGTTGGGCTGAAGTATTCGCCGTATAGGCCTTGCCACCGCCATACTCCGCAGCATCGCGCAGCATCTGATTGTTGAGGGCGAGCCCGACGGTGAAGGTCTGCAAGCGTTGGATGCGGAAGCTGCTGTCGTTGAAGCTGACGCCAGTCAAATCGTTGCCGGATTTGCGCAGATCGGTGTCGTAACCGAACTTCGCCATATCGTCGAGGAAGAGCGTGTAGGCTTCGTCGCTTTCGGCTCCGGATGGTTTGAATCCATCCGAATAGGACGGAAACAACGGATAAGTCGATTGGGTGGTCGCCGGTGCCAGATTGTCCCAGTTCGGCAGAGCACGGAGGGTGTCGGCGGCATCGTCCGGGTCGTCGTTGGGGAAGGTATTGTCGTAGGTCGGAAAGCCGTCGGTCACGACGACCACGAAGTTTCTCTGGCAGCGGTACTGAATCGGACTGGTGTAGCTCACACCATTGTTGTAGTAGGACGACAGTCCGCGGAAATAACGGGTGATCTCGTAGAAGGTTTCGGCGAGCGGGGTATTCGAATCGGCATTGAGGCCGTTGATGCCGCTGTTGACCGAGGCAATCGGAGCGCCACAGTTCTGCACGACACGGCCGCCTGGAGCGCCGTTGTTGCCGGCCGGCTGGTTGAATCGTGCAAGTCCCCAGCGCAATTCGGCGTTGTCACTGACCAGCGTCGTGGACACGTTCTTGGCGGTCATCAGACGCGTTTCAAGAGGAATGACGCCACTGGTCAGATTCACGCTTTTGGCGCTGCAACTGCCGGAGTTCGGACAGTTCTGTCCAAAGGTGTCGAACAGGTAGTTCAGATAGGCGCCACTGTAGCGGGTGTTGCCGCTGCCGACCGGGTCCGGCAAACGCAGGCAACGCGTACTTCCGTTCGAACGCCGTCCCTGCTTGTATCCGCTCGGACAGTTGCCGCGCGGAACCTCGCTTAAGAACACGTTGCCGTCACTCGCGCTCCAGCACGAATTCCCGCTATTGCAGCTACGACTCCAGTCGGTGTAGGCAACGCCGGGATCGAAGCCGTCCGTCCACATCATGTTGTCCATGCTGCCGGAGTTGTCGAACAGCAGCATGACGTTGGGCGTGACCGAGGTGGAGAGGAACAAGGGCGTGTCGGCGAGCGTGATCTGCGCGTCTGCGGATCGTCCGGAGGCAATGGCCACCGTCAACGCGGCGAGCAGGCGCAGAAGGAACGAACGGGGCTTCATCGCGGGGCTCCTCAGCGCTGGAACGTGGACTGCAGGATGACCATCGGTTCGGCATTGTTGGCACCGGTAGCGCCCCATGCGCGGGCGGTGATCCGGTAGCAGGTCGCGGTGCGGATTTGGACTTCACTGTCCGCCGCCAAGCTGCCGCCGCCCGCCGCCCCGCCTCCCGCCGCGGCTTCGCAGGATAGCGGGGGCTCCGCAGGCGGTGGCGGTGGTTGAACCTGTTCGATGAGGTACTGGGCATGGGCGAGGCCGAGAGCGGCATCGCCGGTGATCGTGGCATTGCGCCACTGTGTGCCGGCGTCGTTCCACAACGCCACATAGCGGGTGTCTGCGTCCGTCGGCGGGTGATAGACGTACAGCCCGTTGGTGTTATTGAACGTCGGTAGGGTCGGCAGCTGCAGCAGAGCTTCGCCTTCGCGCAGCCCGGCTTCGGCAAACTGGAACGCAATCTGCAGGTCCTGTGTGTTGTTGGTCATACGCTCTTCGAGTACCGCTGAGCGCATCGCGCCGACACCGATCAGCGTCAGCACCAGCAGGAGTACCAGCCCGACGACGAGGACCACGCCGCGTTGCCGATGGCTCCCACGTGTTGCGCAGATGTCAGTCATGGCAGCTGGTTCCTCAGGGACAGAGTCAGTTCGACGACGTCGCGCAGGCGCCCGTCGGAAAACGGCCCCACGGACGTTCCCAGCAAGTCGAAGCTGCGCGGGTCACGTTCACCCGCGCGGTCACGTGTTCCAGCGACGAGCATGGCGACGCGCAGTGTCACGATCGCGCCCCAGTCCCCGGCAGCGTCAACTTCGGCAGCCGTCCGGTATGCGTCCGGGGCACGGTCGCCGTTGACATCGACTCCGTACAGCACTTGCAGGTTTTCGACACCCTCGGCCAGTTCGCGCTCGGCAGGATCTTCACCCTCGGTGCGGCGCCACAGGGCAGGCCCCGTGCCACTCGCGCTGTCGCGGACGAAGTACGTGATGGTGTCGATGCGCGCGATCTGTGAGCCGACCGGGTAACGGCGTCCCAGATCCTTGGTCCTGTTGCCCGGCGTGAATGCATTGCCGGTGTTGTGAACGATATTGCCGAAGTGCGCGTTCGGCCCGCCGGAGTTGTTTAGGTTGTATCTCGTGATCTGGAAGACCGCGGCGTGCGCGCAGTCGGTCACCAGAGCGATGTCGCCATCCGCGAACGGTGCCGGGTTGACTGGATTGGATTTGAGGTCCGCCGAGGTATTGGGCATCTCCTTGACGATATACACCTCCGGCCCGAACGTTCCGCGCAGCGTCAACACGTCGGTTCCGGGTGTCACATTCACGAGCACACCTGGCAGGGCAGGAGACCAGGTTTCGGCGTCGGCGTCGAAGCCATCGACGTAGCGCCCGTATCGATAAGCGAAGTCGCCGGCGTCCGCATCGAGCGTATTGGTGATTTCGGCGCCTCGACGCAGGCAGCCGAAGTAACCAGCCATGCGGGCGTCTCTGGACACCACCGTCGTGACGTAGCGCACCGCTTCCTGGCGTGCAGCCAGCGACTCGGAGACGACGAAGCTGCGACGGCTGGATAGATAGATCTGGAAAACCGCGGCCATCACCACGAGCCCCAGCACGAGGCCGATCATCAACTCGACCAGGCCAACGCCGCGTTGACGCAACCGGGCAGACTTGAAGGTCATAGCTGGGTGCGCAGATTCAGCGTCACCGGATTGCCGGCATCGCCGGCATCACTCCAGACGATGTTGATGCTGACGACGCTGTCTTCGACCAGGACGCTGGCGTCGCCGTCTGGCAGTTCGGCCGCCAACGTCTGCTTCCAGATGCGTACATCGGTATCCGCCAGCGTGGCCCCCGACGGCGTCGCTCCGAGCTCGACGTTGTATCGGCCCGCCAGCGCCTGCGAGCGATTGGCGCGCATGCGGTCGAGCAGGTCGTAGGCGCGGTTGACCGCTTCGATGCGCTGCGTGGAGCCGCTCTCGCGTTGCAGCGTGACGATCTGCATGCCGGCGAGTCCCAGCAGGCCGATCGCGAGGATCACGACCGTCACCAGCACCTCGATCAAGGTGAATCCGCGGTGGATATTCATCGTCGGATGAGCCCCGCTCAACACGAAGCCGTGCGGACCTGCGGCCGTCCTTGCGGCGTGATCCGGATGATCCGCAGGTCGTGACCAGCACACTGGCCAGGGCGCAGGGTGAACGTGGACGGGGCACTGGCGTCGAGAAAGCCGTCTGGCAGGTAGCGCACGGCCTGCGTTCCGGACGCGTCGAGCGTGCTGCCGCTCTGGAGTGCATCGAAGACTCGGAGCACATCGGCGGCATCATCGATCGCGCCGGTGACACCGCCATCCGCGAACACGACCCAACCCTCGGACCAACTGCTCGAAATGTCGCAAGCCGTATAGGGCGGCCGAGACGGGCAGAGCGCCACCGTCCCGCCGCGGCTGACCGCCTCGCTGCGGGCGTAATTGAGCGCTCCAACCAGTTCATTGGCCTGCACGGCGAGCCGGTTCCGAACGACGATCTCGCCAAGGGCGGGAATCGCGTAGGCGGTGATGATCGCCAGGACGGCGATCGTGACCAGCAGTTCGATGGCGGTGTAGCCTTGCGCCCTGCTGTCGTTCAACCCGCTGCTGCGCGTCATGCGCCTGATGGATCGGTCCACGATGGTCGGGACACTAACCCACGCGGCCAGCGGCCGGTACCCCCTTTCTTGGGGGGGGGCGGAGGCCGACGCGGCGGACTCGGTCGCCTCAACGCCTCAGATGTGCAACTCCATCAAGGCCCGCGCCGGCACCGAAGACTCCCACAGAGGGTCGAAGCGGCGTAGCCGCAGAAGCGCTTCGAGGCTGGAGTCGATCAGGCGTGATTCGAGCTGTTCCGGATTGTCGCGGTGCCAGACGGCGGAGCTGTCCGCGATCGCCCAGTCCTCGACCAGCCCCCGCTGGTCGTCCGGCAGCTGGCGGAACTGGATGCGACTGGTGACTCTGCGTGCGAACTCCACCAATCGGTGCGCGCGGCGCATCGCAAGGTCGGGTTCATTGACGAGGATACGGATACGCACGCGCTCGTGGCGCAGCGCGAGCCGACGCAAGGCATCCACCACCGTTTGATCGCCGTACAGCACCGGTTCGAGACGGCAACTCAGGATCGCCAATTCGTTGCGCGTCCGTCCGATCACGCCGCCGACGGCCGCGATCGCCCCGGCAAGGCCGACGACGATCTGCGGCTGCGGCGGTTCGTGTGTTCCGGCGACGGCCATGACGATCCTCAGACGGCTTTGGCCTGCTCGGCCGCATTGCCGGTGTAGCTGGCCGGGGTCATCTGCAGCAGGCGCTGCTTTTCGGCCTCTGGCAGCGCCAGCTCGGACACGAAGGCACGGATCGCGTCGCGGCCGATCTTCTGTCCGCGCGTGAGGCGCTTGAGCTGCTCGTAGGGCTCCGGCAGTCCGTAGCGGCGCATGACGGTCTGGATCGCCTCGCCGAGCACTTCCCAGTTCGCTTCGAGGTCCTGGCCCATGCGCCAGGCGTCGGCTTCGAGCTTGCCGATGCCCTTGCCGATCGCCTGGTAGGCGACCAGCGCGTGTGCGGCACCGACGCCGAGGTTGCGCAGCACGGTCGAGTCGGTGAGGTCACGCTGCCAGCGCGAGATCGGCAGTTTCTCGGCGAGGTGCTGCAGGATCGCGTTGGCCAGGCCCAGGTTGCCTTCGCCGTTCTCGAAGTCGATCGGATTGACCTTGTGCGGCATCGTCGAACTGCCGACTTCGCCGGCGACGGTCTTCTGCTTGAAGTAGCCGACCGAGATGTAGGCCCAGATGTCGCGGCAGAAGTCGATCAGGATCGTGTTGAGGCGCGACAGCGCGTGGAAGTATTCGGCGATGTAGTCGTGCGGCTCGATCTGTGTCGTCGCCGGCGACTCGTCGATGCCCAGATCGGCGAGGAACCGGCGCGTGATCGCCGGCCAATCGACATGCGGGTAGGCGGCGTAGTGGGCGTTCCAGTTGCCGACGGCGCCGTTCATCTTGCCGAGGATCTGTACCTGCGCGAACTGCGCGCGCTGGCGGCGCAGGCGCTGCGCGAAAACCGCCATCTCCTTGCCCAGCGTCGTCGGTGACGCCGGCTGGCCGTGCGTGCGCGACAGCATCGGCTGCTCGGCGTAGGCGTGGGCCAGTCCGACGATGGCCTGGATCAGCCGGTCGATCGCCGGCAGCAGCACCTTCTCGCGCGCGTCCTTGAGCATCAGCGCGTGCGCGAGGTTGTTGATGTCCTCGGAGGTGCAGGCGAAGTGGATGAATTCCTTGATGTCACTCAGCTCGGGATGCGAGCTGATCCTTTCCTTCAAGTAGTACTCGACCGCCTTGACGTCGTGGTTGGTCGTGTCCTCGATCGCCTTGACCCGCTGCGCTTCCTCCAGCGTGAAGTTCTCGGCAATGCGTTCCAGCTTCTCGCGCGCGGACGGCGAGAGTGCGCGGATCTCGGCGACGCCGCTGTGCGCCGCGAGCGTCTCCAGCCAGCGGATCTCGGCCAGCACGCGATAGCGCATCAGACCGTACTCGCTGAAGATTTCGCGCAGCTTGACGGTCTTCTCGGCGTAGCGGCCGTCGATGGGGGAGATGGCGGACAGCGAGGTCAGGTTCATGAAGGATGCCGGTGGGGCTGTGGCGCCCAGCCGGTGTGGAGCTGGACGAACGGCGCTATTTTATCCGAGCGACGCTCGGGAGAAACGCGATGGCCAGCCAAAGGTTCCGCATCGAACACGACACTCTGGGCGAACTGCGCGTGCCCGCGGACGCCGCGTGGGGTGCGCAGACGCAGCGTGCCGTCGAGAATTTTCCGGTGTCCGGCAGGCACATGCCGCGCGGCTTCCTGCGCGCGCTGGCGTTGATCAAGGCCAGGGCCGCGGAGGTCAACGCCGATCTGGGCCTGCTGCACGCACGCGAGGCCGCGGCGATCGTCGCGGCGGCGCTCGAGGTGGCCGACGGCCGCCACGATGCGCAGTTCCCGGTCGATGTGTTCCAGACCGGCTCGGGTACGTCGAGCAACATGAACGCGAACGAGGTGATCGCACATCTCGCCGGACGCAGGCTGGGGCGGCCCGTACATCCCAACGACGCAGTCAATTGCAGCCAGTCGTCGAACGACGTGATTCCTTCCGCCATCCACGTCGCCGCCGCGCTGGCGCTGAAGCAGGATCTGCTGCCGGCGCTGCGCCGGCTCGAAGCGTCGATCCGGCGCAAGGCACGCAGCGTCGGTACGCAGGTCAAGACCGGGCGCACGCACCTGATGGACGCGATGCCGCTGCGCTTCGAGCAGGAGCTGTCCGGCTGGGCGCAGCAGGTCCGGCACGCCGTCGAGCGCATCGAGGCGACGCGGCCGCGGCTGCACGCGCTGGCGCTGGGCGGCACGGCCGTCGGCACCGGCATCAACGCGCCTGCGCAGTTCGCGCGGCGCGTGTGCGCCGGGCTGTACCGCCACACCGGCATCCGCTTCCGCCCCGCGACCAACTACTTCGAGGCACTGTCCAGCCAGGACACGGCCGCCGAGCTGTCCGGCCAGCTGCGCGTGCTCGCCTGCGCATTGATGAAGATCGCCAACGATCTGCGCTGGATGAACTCCGGGCCGCTGGCCGGTCTGGGCGAGATCGAGCTGCCGGCGCTGCAGCCGGGTTCGTCGATCATGCCCGGCAAGGTCAATCCGGTGATCCCGGAGGCGGTGTGCATGGTCGCGGCGGCAGTGATCGGCAACGATGCGGCCATCACCGTCGCGGCGCAGTCCGGCAACTTCCAGCTCAACGTGATGCTGCCGCTGGTCGCGGACCGTCTGCTCGACAGTATCGGTCTGCTGGCGAATGCCTCGCGCCTGCTCGCCGACCGGGCGATCGACGGTTTCCGCATCCGCGCGGATCGCATCGCGCAGGCGCTGCAGCTCAACCCGGTGCTGATCACTGCCGCCAACACGGTGATCGGCTACGAACAGGGCGCGGCGATCGCCAAGCGTGCCTGGCGCGAGAACCGGCCGATCGTCGAAGTCGCCGCCGAGGAAACCGGTCTCCCGCTGGCCGAGCTGCGCCGCATGCTCGATCCCGCGCAACTGACCCGTGGTGGCGTCGGCGGACGACGCAAGCGCCGCTGATCGGCCCGACGGGCACGATCCGCCGCCGTCGCCGGGCACGAGTCCTGTGCCCGCGTAGGCTGCGGTGCCAGTCTCGACCCGAACGGGGCCTTCATGTTCGACCTCAGCTGGCGCGGTCTGCGCCGCCGCGTCACCGATCCCGCCACGGGCCAGCCGGTACCGTTTCTCGCGATCTACACCCCGGCCGAATGGGGCCTGCGCGATACCGCGCTGCAGGGCGTCGTGACGCAGCTGTTGCCATCAGGGCGCAGCTGCGTGTTGCGCAGCGCCGAGGAGATCCGGACACCGGCCTCGGCCGGAGCGGTGCTCGACGAGGAATTCGCGCTGAGCCTGTTCGTGGACCCCGCACGTCTCGATCCGCTCGCGGACCGTGTGCTGGCCGCGCGCGAGGCGGGCAGGACGGCGACGCTGGTCGTCGCGGTGCAGGGTCATCAACTCGCGGTGCTGGGACGCTGGCTGCAATCCCGCGCACGCAGCGGCCGACTGGTCGGGCTGCGTCTGCTGCTGGCGCCGACGGTCGAGGACGCGATGCGCCAGTTGCCCGACCGGCTGCGCCATGGCATCGAGGACAACATCATCCGCATGCCGGTGGCCGCCGAGGTGGAGCGTCCCGCATTCCGCAGTTTCTTCGTCTTCAGTCCGGAGATGCAGGCGGTGGTCGGACGCATCCGTGCGTTCGCCGAGAACGGCATCGCACGCGCCTACCTGCTCGGCGGGCCCGGCAGCGGCAAGACCTCACTGGCCTACTTCTATCACCTGGTGCGCGGCCGCGGGCAGTTCGTGTCGGTCAACCTCGCCGCGGAGAACACCGGCGAGAAGGCGGCGGTGAAGTCGCTGCTGTGCGGCCATGTCGCCGGTGCGTTTCCCGGCGCCGGCGCCCGTCACGGCGCGTTCACGCAGGCCCGCGACGGCGTCTGCTTCATCGACGAGGCGCACGGCGTCAGCGGCCCGGTCATGGAAGTGCTGATGGAGGCCCTGGACAACGGCCAGTACCTGCCGTTCGGTGCCTCCGCCAAGCGCCCGCTCGAGTGCGCGCTGCTGTTCGCCTCGAACCGGACCTGGTCGCAGTTGCAGGCGGCGGTGAACATCGACGAGTTCACGCGCCTGGGTGCCGCGGTGCTCGAAGTCCCCGAACTGCGTCGCCGCGAGGAGGAGATGATCGCAGTGGTCGCCGCGACACTGGCGCGCCTCGGCGAAAACTGCACGACGTGGAATGCGCCGGGCGGCATCGACGAGGCGGCGTGGAAACGCATCCGCGAGTGCCGCTGGCACGGCAACGTGCGCGCGCTGGTGCGCGTGATCGAAGCCGCTTTCGTCGAAAGCGCGGCGTCGGGTGCCTCGCCGCTGCTGTCGGCGGCGGCGATCGACAACGGCATCGCCCTCTGGGAACCGACGACGCATCACAGCCATCGCCTGTACGCGGCGGCCTGAACCGGCGCGCAAAAACGGGGTAGCATGCGCGCCCCCGGTTCATCGCGCGACTACCGACCATGACCACGATCCGCCAGGACGATTTCATCCAGTCCATCGCCGACGCGTTCCAGTACATCAGCTACTACCACCCGCTCGATTACATCAAGGCGCTCGGCGAAGCCTATGAACGGGAAGAGAATCCGGCGGCGCGGGACGCCATCGCGCAGATCCTGACCAACTCGCGCATGAGCGCTGAGGGGCATCGTCCGATCTGCCAGGACACCGGCATCGCCACGGTCTTCCTCAAGGTCGGCATGGACGTGCGCTGGGACGCGACGATGTCGCTGACCGACATGGTCAACGAGGGCGTGCGCCGCGCCTACAACCACCCGGACAACAAGCTGCGCGCCTCCGTGCTCGCCGATCCGGCCGGCAAGCGCACCAACACGAAGGACAACACGCCGGCGGTCATTCACACCGAAATCGTGCCGGGCCACCACGTCGAGGTGATCTGCGCCGCAAAGGGCGGCGGCTCCGAGGCGAAGTCGAAGATGGCGATGCTCAATCCGTCCGACTCGATCGTCGATTGGGTGCTCAAGACGGTGCCGACGATGGGCGCCGGCTGGTGTCCGCCGGGCATCCTCGGCATCGGCATCGGCGGCACGCCGGAAAAGGCGATGCTGCTGGCCAAGGAAGCGCTGATGGCGCCTGTGGACATCCACGAACTCAAGGTGCGCGGGCCGTCGAACCGTGCCGAGGAACTGCGCCTGGAGCTGTACGACAAGGTCAACCGGCTCGGCATCGGCGCGCAGGGCCTGGGCGGACTCACCACCGTGGTCGATGTGAAGGTGCTCGACTATCCGACGCACGCGGCCAACCTGCCGGTGGCGATGATTCCGAACTGCGCGGCGACGCGGCACGTGCACTTCCACCTCGACGGCTCGGGGCCGGCGGTGCTGCCGACGCCGACCCTGGAGGACTGGCCGAAGGTCACCTGGCAGCCCGACACGAAAACCGCGACCCGCGTCGATCTCGACACGCTGACCCGGGACGAGGTGGCGCGCTGGCAACCGGGGCAGACGCTGCTGCTGAACGGGAAGATGCTCACCGGCCGTGACGCCGCGCACAAGCGGATCCAGGACATGCTCGCACGGGGCGAGACGCTGCCGGTGGACTTCCGCAACCGCGTGATCTATTACGTCGGCCCGGTCGATCCGGTGCGCGACGAGGTCGTCGGCCCGGCCGGGCCGACGACGGCCACGCGCATGGACAAGTTCACCGAGATGATGCTCGCGCAGACCGGGCTGATCGCGATGATCGGCAAGTCCGAGCGCGGCCCCGCGGCGATCGAGGCCATCAAGAAGCACCGCAGCGCCTACCTGATGGCAGTCGGCGGTGCGGCCTACCTGGTCGCCAAGGCGATCCGCAGCGCGAAAGTCGTCGGCTTCGCCGACCTGGGCATGGAGGCGATCTACGAGTTCGAGGTCAGGGACATGCCGGTGACCGTCGCCGTCGATGCGCAGGGCACCTCGGTGCACGAGACCGGCCCCAGGCAGTGGCAGGCGAAGATCGCTGCATCGATCGGCAAGATTCCCGTCGTCGGCGCCTGAGTGCCCGCAGTTCGCACGCCGTGCGCTTTGCGGGATAATTGGTCCACACGCCTTCGTTCCTTTCCGCCGATGAACCTTTCGTTTCGCAGGCTGGCGCTGCTCGGCTTCGGGGCTTGCGTGATGGGCCTGGCTTTCGCGCTCTACCTGCAGCACTTCCGCGGCTACGAGCCGTGCCCGATGTGCATTTTCCAGCGCATCGCGATGCTCGCCGCCGGTATCGTGTTTCTGATCGCGGCGCTGCACGCGCCGCGGCGCGGCGGCCGCTGGATCTACGCGATCCTCGCGGCCCTGGCTTCCGCCGGCGGGGCCGCGATTGCCGGCCGCCACGTCTGGCTGCAGTCCCTGCCGCCGGACCAGGTGCCGGCCTGCGGCCCCACGCTCGACTACCTGCTGGGCATGCTGCCGGTGATGGAAGTCGTGACGATGGTGCTCAAGGGCGACGGCAACTGCGCCAAGATCGACGCCGCGTGGCTGGGGATCTCGCTGCCGGCGTGGACGCTGATCGCCTTCATCGGTTTCGTGCTCTACGCGCTGGCGATGCCGGTCGTCGCGCGCATCGCCGACCGGCGTTCGCCGTTCATCGGCGTCTGACCCATTCCACTCCTCCCGATCCCGTCCGCTCCGCTCGCCATGACCTACGCCACGACCGACCTTTCCGACGCCCATCCCGAGGCCCAGGTGGCCGAGCCGATCTTCGGCGACTTCGGCGGCCGGATCGCCTTCCACGGGCCGATCAAGACGATCAAGGTGTTCGAGGACAACGCACTGGTGCGGGCGACACTGGAGAAGCCGGGTGAGGGCAGGGTGCTGGTCGTCGATGGCGGCGGTTCGACGCGCTGTGCGCTGGTCGGCGGCAACCTGGGCCAGCTCGCGGTCAAGAACCACTGGGCCGGCATCGTCGTCTATGGCTATGTCCGCGACTCCGAGGAGATCGCCGAGCAGGACGTCGGGGTCAAGGCGCTGGGGACGCATCCGCGCAAGTCGGAAAAGGGCCTGCACTCGGCGGTCGAGGACAAAGTCGTCAGCTTCGCCGGCGTGACCTTCAAGCCAGGCGCATGGCTGTACGCGGATGCGGATGGCATCGTCGTGAGCGATGCGCCCATCCATGGGTAAGCCGGGACTCTCCATGGTCCCGACTATCAAAAAAAGCTAAAGTCCGCGCCTGTTTTTCTGGGCGCTATGGTTTCAAGTATCCCCCTTAGATCAAGAGAGGTTGTTCAGATGAGCGCAGTCAAGGGCGTCGAAATCCTCGGCGCAATGAACCCGGCCTACAAGAAGATCCTGACTCCGGAGGCGCTCAAGTTCGTCGCCACGCTGGTGCGCAAGCATGGCCCGATCCGCGAGAAGCTGCTGGCCTACCGTGAGCAGCGCCAGGCGCTGGTGGACGCGAAGAAGCTCAAGCTCGGGTTCCTCAAGGAGACCAAGAAGATCCGTGACGGCAAGTGGCAGATCGCCGGTATCCCGGCCGACCTGCAGGACCGCCGCGTCGAGATCACCGGGCCGGTCGATCGCAAGATGATCATCAACGCGCTCAACTCCGGCGCGAAGTGCTTCATGGCGGACTTCGAGGACTCGGCGGCGCCGACCTGGGAGCTGATGATGGACGGCCAGATCAACCTGATGGACGCCGTTCGCCGCCGCATCACCTACACCTCGCCGGAAGGCAAGGAGTACCGGCTCAACAAGGACATCGCCACGCTGATCGTGCGCCCGCGCGGCTGGCACCTGCTCGAGAAGCACATCCTGATCGACGGCAAGCCGGCGCCCGGTGGCATCGTCGATTTCGCGCTGTACTTCTTCCACAACGCCAGGGAACTGCTCAAGCGCGGCACCGGCCCGTATTTCTATCTGCCGAAGATGCAGTCGCACCTCGAGGCGCGCCTGTGGAACAGCATCTTCAAGGATGCGCAGAACCTGCTGAAGATCCCGCAGAAGACGATCAAGGCCACGGTGCTGATCGAGACCATCTGGGCCGCGTTCGAGATGGACGAGATCCTCTACGAACTGCGCGACCACATCGTTGCGCTCAACTGCGGCCGCTGGGACTACATCTTCAGCTTCATCAAGACCTTCCGGAACCACGCCGACCGCATCATCCCGGACCGCCACAGCGTCGGCATGGACCGTCACTTCCTCGACAGCTACTCCAAGCTGCTGTGCCAGACCACGCACAAGCGCGGCGCACAGGCGATGGGTGGCATGGCCGCGTTCATCCCGACCAAGGACGCGGCGAAGAACGAGGAAGTGTTCGCCAAGGTCCGCGCCGACAAGCTGCGCGAGGTCAACAACGGTCACGACGGCACCTGGGTCGCGCACCCGGGCCTCGTGCCGGTGGCGATGGCGGTGTTCAACGAGCACATGCCGCAGCCCAACCAGATCGACAAGAAGTTCGCCGACCGCAGGATCAAGGCCGAGGATCTGCTGATGCTGCCCGAGGGCCAGGTCACCGAAGGCGGCCTGCGCAACAACATCAACGTCGGCATCCAGTACATCGAGGCCTGGATCCGCGGCAACGGCTGCGTGCCGCTGCACAACCTGATGGAAGACGCCGCGACGGCGGAGATCTCGCGCGTGCAGGTCTGGCAGTGGCTCAAGTACGGCGTGAAGATGGCCGACGGCCGCACCGTGACCCGCGAGCTGGTGCTGCGCATGATCGACGAGGAACTGGCGACGGTCCGCCAGCAGCTCGGCGACGAGCGCTACTACAAGGGCCGTTTCGCCGAGGCCGCCGGCATGTTCGCGCGCATGTCCACCGCGTCGCAGTGCGGGGACTTCCTCACCCTGCCGGCCTACGCCTATCTCGACTAAACTGGCCGGGATCATGCGGTGAGGACGAGGGCGCGATGATCGCGCCCTCGTCGTTTGCCGCTTCCACAGGCTGTCGGGGAAAGGGGATGAAGCGGGTTCTGGTGGTCTATTACTCCCAGACGGGGCAGCTGGAGCGCGTCGCGCGCTCGGTCTGTGCGCCACTGGAAGGGACCGATGGCGTCGAGGTGGACTGGTGCCCGCTGGTACCGGTGCGGCCGTACCCGTTCCCGTGGCCGTTCTTCCGGTTCTTCGACCAGTTCCCGGAAACCGTTCATCTCGATCCGCCTCCGCTGCAGCCGCTGGCGGTACCGCAAGGCCGGTGCTACGACCTGATCGTGCTGGCCTACACGGTCTGGTTCCTGTCGCCGGCGCCGCCGGTCACCGCCTTTCTCAAGTCCGCCCAGGGCCGTGCGCTGCTGCGTGATACGCCGGTGGTGACCGTCATCGCCTGCCGCAACATGTGGCACATGGCGCAGGAGGAAGTGAAGCGCCTGCTCGCCGAGGCCGGCGCGCGGCTGTCCGACAACGTCGTGCTGACCGATGCCGGCAGCAGCCTGGCGACTTTCATCACCACGCCGCGCTGGATGCTGACCGGCAGGACCGACGGCTTCTGGGGCCTGCCGCCACCCGGCATCGCGCCGGAGCGCATCCGCGAAGCGTCGCGTTTCGGCGTGGCGCTGGCCGCGGCGCTGCGGGACGGCCGGCTCGACGGCCGCGCGCCGGTGCTGCAGGGGCTGGGTGCGGTCGAGGCCGACATGCGCCTGGTGCCGAGCGAGAAGATCGGTCGCCGCAGCTTCCTGATCTGGGGACGGCTGCTGCGCGCGATCGGACCGCAGGGCGCGCCGCAGCGCAAGCCGGTGCTGGCCGTCTATGCGCTGTTCCTGGTCGCGATGATCCTGACGATCGTGCCCGTGACCATGCTGGTCCGCCGCATCGTCCACGCGCTGAACGGCCGGCGCCTGGCCGAGCAGAAACGTTACTTCGAACAGCCGTCGGGCTCGGGGCGCGGACGCCTCGCGGAGGACGCGGGTGGCTGACGGCGTCTATGTCACGCGCATTGCGGCCTTCCTGCCCAATGCCCCGATCGCCAACGACGACATCGAGCCGGTCCTGGGACAGGTCGGCGGGCGGCCGTCCCGCGCACGTGCGCTGGTGCTGCGCAGCAACGGCATCCGCTCGCGCCACTACGCGATCGATCCGGCGACCGGCGCACAGACCCACAGCAACGCGCAGCTCACCGCCGAGGCGGTGCGCCGGCTCGCCGGCAACGGCTTTTCGCTGGACGACATCGACGTGCTGGTCTGCGGGACCAGTTCGCCGGATCAGCTGATGCCCAACCACGCCGTGATGGTGCACGGCGAGCTCGGTTCGCGGCCCTGCGAAGTCGTGGCCACCTCCGGCATTTGTGTGTCCGGCCTGACCGCGCTCAAGTACGCGTATCTGTCGGTGCTGGGCGCCCAGGCGCGCCACGCGGTCGCCACCGGCTCGGAGCTGGCGTCCACTTTCATGCGCGCCGGCAACTTCGAGGCCGAGAACGCGGCCCGCGTCGCCGCGCTGGAGAAGCGCCCGGTCATCGCCTTCGAAAAGGATTTCCTGCGCTGGATGCTGTCCGACGGTGCCGGTGCGATGCTGCTGCAGGACCGGCCGAACGCGGCCGGCCTGTCGCTGAAGATCGAATGGATCGACCAGTACTCCTACGCGAACGAGCTGGAACCCTGCATGTTCGCCGGCGCCGAGAAGCGCGAGGACGGCACGCTGCGCGGCTGGCGCGAGTACGGATCGGCACAAGAGGTCGCGCAGCGTTCGGTGCTGTCGGTCAAGCAGGACGTGCGCCTGCTCGAGGAAGGCATCCGTGTCAGCTCCGGCAAGGCGTTCCGCGCGATGCTGCAGCGTCGCCGGCTGGCCCTCGACGACGTGCACTGGTTCCTGCCGCATTACTCGTCGGAGCACTTCCGCAGCGTCATGGCGGAAGTGATGCCGGATCACTTCAAGATCCCGCAGGAGCGCTGGTTCACCAACCTGAGCGCCAAGGGCAACGTCGGCGCCGCGTCGATGTACCTGATGCTCGACGAACTGTTCCATTCGGACCGGCTGCGCCCCGGCCAGCGTCTTCTGTGCTACGTGCCGGAGAGCGGGCGCTTCTCGATCGCCTTCGCCTGCTTCAGCGTGGTGGGCGCATGAGGGAGGACGAGGTCCCGCAGGACCGCGTCCAGCACTTCGGCGACGCGCGCAAGGCAATGTATGCGCTCGATCGTGCGGGACGCTACGAGACCGTCGCCTCGAGCGGCTGGGAGGTCGAGGCGACCGTCACCGGCGACGCCGTGGCCGAGTTCCGGCGCCTGGCCGACGAAGCCCGCGCCCGCGTGCAGCGCGGGGAGGCCGCGCCGCTGGAATTTCACATGTACGACCGCCGCATGGACCTGCCGACCCTGGCGCAGACCACCGGCCTTTGGCGCTGGCGCATCCGCCGCCACCTGCGTCCGGCGGTGTTCGCGCGCCTGCCCGACCGGCTCCTGAGCCGCTATGCCGATGCACTCGGCATCTCACTTGAACAATTAAAGGCAGTTCCTTGATTGTTAATACGTTTCAGCATAAGCACGCAGGCCATTGCGAAAGCGGCGTCACGGCCAACCTGCTGAGTTTCTACGGCCTGAAGATCAGCGAGCCGATGGCGCTGGGCCTGTCGGCCACGTTGACCTTCGCGCATCTGCCGTTCCTGAAGGTCGGCGGCTTTCCGCTGACCACCTACCGCATGCCGCCCGGCAGCATCTACAAGGGCCTGCGCAAGTCGCTGGGCCTGACGATGGAGCGCCGCACCTTCCGCGACCCGGCCGCTGCGGAAGCGGCGCTCGACGCCGAGCTGGCCGCCGGTCGCCCGGTCGGTCTGCAGACCTCGGTGTACTGGCTGCCGTACTTCCCGCCGGAGATGCGCTTCCACTTCAATGCGCACAACCTCGTCGTCTATGGCCGGGAAGGGGACGATTACCTGATCAGCGATCCGGTCTTCGACCGGCCGCAGCGCTGCCCGGCGGCGGATCTGCGCAAGGCGCGCTTCGCCCGGGGCGTGTTCGCACCCAAGGGCCTGATGTACCGGCCGCTCGCGTTCAAGGCGGATTTCGACCTCGACGCCGCGGTGCGGCGCGGCATCGGCAAGACCTGGAAGATGATGCTGCACGCGCCGGTGCCGATCGTCGGCGTGCGCGCCATCGAGCGCGTCGCCGACCGTATCGCCGGGCTCGACCGGAAGATCCCGGATCCGCGCGTGCAGCGCCTGTGGGTCGGCAACATCGTGCGCATGCAGGAGGAGATCGGCACCGGCGGCGGCGGCTTCCGCTTCATGTACGCCGCGTTCCTGCAGGACTGCGGCGAGGCCCTGCAACAGCCGGCGCTGCTCGAAGCCTCGGCGCGGATGACCGAGGCCGGTGACCAGTGGCGCCAGTTCGCGCTGCTCGGCGCGCAGTTTTCGCGCAAACGTGAAGGCCCCGGCCTGCACGAACTGGCCGGGCAGTTGCGGCGCTGCGCGGCGATCGAGCGGCAGGTCTATGAGCACCTCAAGCGCTGGTCGAAAGGGCGGGCCGGGCAGGGGCGCTCAGCGACCTGATCCCTGCGATGGCGTGGGTCGGTGCCACGCCGGTGCGAAGAAATCGGGCCCGCGGTGCGGGCCCGAATCCGTCCGGACGGCTGGGGCAAGGCCGTTTCAGAGGCCGATCTCTCCGCCGTCGTCGCGCGTGATGACGATGGTGGCCGAGCGCGGCCGCACTCCCGGCGTGCCGAGATCGAGCGCATTGCGGCTGGCATTGGGCCAGTTGCTCTCGAAGTCCGTCAGGCTGCCGTTCTCGCCGGGATGCTGGATGTTGACGAACATCGTCCTGTAGTCCGGCGTCAGATCGACGCCGGTGATCTCGCATCCCGGTACGCCGACCAGGAAGCGCGCCAGCGTCTCCGAGCGGGGCAGGGCGCCGACATAGGTCTTCTGCGTGCCGATGGTCACCGTCGCGCCATCGCCGACCGAGCCGGGCAGGGCCGCGAGCATCATGCAGTTGGTCGCTTTCGGATCGTTGGCGGTTGGCCGGGTGTAGGCGCCGTCGTCGGTCTGGATCCACAGCACGCCGCGCGCATCGCACCACAGGCCGTCCGGCGACGAGAAGTCGTTGTCGTCGGTCAGGCGTGACACGTTGACGTTGGCGGGATAGCTGGCGCGCGATCCGAACAGGTAGATGTCCCAGCGGAAGCGGGTCGCGGCCACCGAGCCGTTGGCCTCGCGCCAGCGGATGATGTGGCCGTTGACGTTGCCGTTCACGCTGTCCGTCAGGCTGCCGGTATCGGCGTCGTAGCAGCGCGGATTCGCCGCATCGAGCGGCTGCGAGCTGCCGCCGCCCTGGCCACGACCGCTGGAGCTGCTGGAGCTGTTGGTCAGCGTGACATAGACCTCGCCGGTCAGCGGGTGGACCGTTCCCCATTCGGGGCGGTCCATCTTCGTGCCGCCGGCGGCGTCGGCCGCCTTGCGCGTATGGATGAGGATCTCGTCGGCGCTGAAGGCGGCCAGGGCGGGATTGCTGGTGGTCAGCGGGATCCAGGTGCCGCTGCCGTCCTCGTCGAAACGGGCGACGTAGAGCGTGCCGGCGTCGAGATACTTGTCACCGGCTGCCAGGCCGCCGTTGGCGTCGGCCGGGTCCCAGTTGGCCGCCGAGACGAACTTGTAGATGTATTCGTTGCGCGCGTCGTCGCCCATGTACACCGCCAGCGGCTTGCCCGCGACGGCCGGCGCGAACCACGCGCCCTCGTGCGAGAAGCGGCCCAGCGCGGTGCGCTTCTTCGGCGTGGCCGTCGGATCGTAGGGGTCGATCTCGACGACGTAGCCGAAGTGATGGGCTGCGTTGCGGAAGTCCGTCGCCGCGGACGCGCCGGTCTGCGCGAGGTTGAAGCGCTTCTGCAGATCGCCGGCCATCAGCGGCGTGTCCCAGCCACGGTAGTTGAATCCGGGCGCGCTGGACTTGATGCCGTAGCGGGCCAGCTCCGGGGTGTCGCTCGCCGCATCGACGGTGAAATAGGCGAACCAGTTCTCCTCGCCGGTCAGGAAGCTGCCCCAGGGCGTCACGCCATGACCGCAGTTGTTGAGCGTGCCGTGCGTGGTCGTCGCGTCCGGTGAGAGCTTGGTCACCAGCAGCGGACTGCCCGCCACGGGCCCGCTGATCTGCATCGGGCTGTTGACGTGCCAGCGCTTGTTCTGTGCCGCGCCGCGGTCCACCGCCCAGCCATTCGCGGACTTGGCGATCTTGATGACCGAGACGCCGTGCGCGTGCTGCTCCTTGACGACCTCCGCCAGCGGGCGTCGGCCCTGGATGCTGGTCGGGCCGTTCGCGTGCAGATAGATGTCGGTCAGTGCCTCGTGATTGACGGCCAGCAGGCCCTCGGTGGCGCTGCCGCTGCCCTTGGGGAACGGGAAGTAGGCCATGCCGTCGTGGTGGTCGCCGGCGCGCCGATCCCAGTTGCCGTCGTCCGAACCGTCGTTGGCATACTCGGCCAGGCCGGCGGCCAGCGGGTCGCCGAGGGCGTAGAGCACACGCGCCGAGTAGCCCGCGGGCAGGGCGACGCGGTCTTCCAGGCTCTTGGCGACCGGCGCGAAGCCCAGACGCCGCGGCTCGCCGCCGTCGTCGCTGCAGCCGGACAGCAGCAGGCCAGACGCGGCGCCCAACGCCACGGCGCTGGCGGAGCCGCGCAACAGGCCGCGGCGGCTGATCAGGGATTCGACGATGGACGAGAATTGCGGATTGTCGGAACGGTTGCTGTCTTCCACGGGGTGATGGCTCACGTTGACTCCTGTCCTGTAGGGGTGACGGTCGAAAGGGAAGCGCAGGCTAGGGAGGACGCGTTACCGTTTAGGGACGTTTCCATGACGTTCGGGGCGTCGCGCCGACTTCGGCCGTGCCGATCGCTGTTAAGATCGGCCCGTGGCAAGGAGATTCGGATGATTCGCATCATGCTGGTGGACGACCATCGTCTGGTGCGCGCGGGCCTGAAGCGCGTGCTGACCGAGGTCGCCGATATGGAAGTGGTCGCGGAAGCAAGCAGCGGCGAGGAGGCGCTCGACTTGGTGCGCTCGGTGGCACCGGATGTCGTGCTGATGGACATCAACATGCCCGGCATCGGCGGGCTGGAGGCGACGCGGCGGCTGCTGCAGCGCAGCCCCGCGACCAAGGTCATCGTCGTGTCGATGCATCTGGAGGAGCCGTATCCGAGCCGCATGCTGGCGGCCGGTGCGGCGGGCTACATCAGCAAGGACTCGGCGGCCGACGAGGTCGTCACCGCGATCCGGCGCGTGCACGGCGGCGGCCACTACGTCGCCGCGGACGTGGCCGGCAACCTCGCCGCGAGCCTGGTCAAGGGGCCGAGCGGCGCGTCGCCGTTCGACCAGCTGTCGCAGCGCGAGACGCAGGTGATGCTGATGGTGACCAAGGGCTATTCGACGCAGGAGATCTCCGACCGCCTGCACCTGTCGCCGAAGACCGTCAGCACCTACCGCTACCGGCTGTTCGAGAAACTGGGGGTCGGCAACGACGTCGAGCTGACGCGCATGGCGATGCGCTACGGCCTGCTGGAAGAGCGCAGCGAACACGTTTCCGCCGGATGAACGCAGCGGTGCAGCCAGGCGGATGAAGCCGACGCCAGCGCCTTTCGACCACAAGGCGTTTCTCTCTCAGCTGTCCACGCTGCCCGGCGTCTATCGCATGTATGGCGCCGGCGACGAGCTGCTGTACGTCGGCAAGGCGCGCAACCTGCGCAAGCGCGTGTCGAGCTACTTTCTGCGCGCCAGCGGCAATCCGCGCATCGAGAGCATGGTCGCGCAGATCCGCCGCGTCGAAGTCACGCTGACCCACACCGAAGACGAGGCGCTGATCCTCGAAGCGACGCTGATCAAGGATCTGAAGCCGCGCTACAACGTCTATTACCGCGACGACAAGAGCTATCCCTACGTGCGCTTCAGCGCGCACGAGTATCCGCGCATTTCGTACTACCGCGGAGCCAGGAATGCGCCCGACCGCTACTTCGGCCCGTTCCCGAGCGCGTCCGCGGTGCGCGAAACCCTGCAGACGCTGCAGAAGCTGTTCCGGCTGCGGCCGTGCCGCGACAGCTTCTTCGCGCACCGTGACCGGCCGTGCCTGCAGTACCAGATCAAGCGCTGCAGCGCGCCCTGCGTCGGCCTCGTCAGCCCCGCGGAATACGCCCAGGAACTGCGCAAGGCGGAGCGCCTGCTCGAAGGCAAGGGCGACGAGCTGGCGCGCGAGCTGACCACGGAAATGGAGCAGGCGGCCGAGAAGCTGGAGTTCGAACTGGCCGCGCGCCTGCGCGATCAGATCGCCGCGCTCAAGCGCGTGCGGCAGAACGAGGCCATGACCGGCGGTGCGGACGACGTCGATGTCGTCGCCGTCGCCTCGCATCCCGCCACGAGCTGCGTGACCGTGGTGTCGGTGCGCGACGGCGTCAATCTGGGGCACCGAAGCCACTTCCCCCGGCATCCGCCGGAGACGCCGCCGGAAGAACTGCTGGAAAGCTTCCTGAGCCAGCACTATCTGCAGCAGGCGCCGCCGACGGAAATCCTCATCGATCACGAACCGGACGATGCCGGCCTGCTCGAAGAGGCGCTCAGCCAGCACGCGCACCGACGCATCCGCGTGCATCGTCCGCTGCGGGGCCCGAAACTGCGCCTGCTGGAGATGGCGCAGCAGACCGCGCAGCAGGCCTTGTCCACCCATCTGCTCGAAGCGGCGAGCATGGACCAGCGCCTGCTCGACCTGCAGCGGGCGCTGGACCTGGAGCGGGCGCCCCAGCGCATGGAATGTTTCGACATCTCGCACACGCAGGGCGAACGCACGGTCGCGTCGTGCGTCGTCTTCGACGAGAACGGCCCGCTCAAGGCCGCCTATCGCAAGTTCAACATCGACGGCATCGCCCCGGGTGACGATTACGCTGCGATCAGACAGGCGGTGGCGCGCCGTTTCGCAAAGGCGAAGAACGGCGAGGGCACGCTGCCGGATGTGCTGTTCATCGACGGTGGGCAGGGCCAGCTCAATGCCGCGCTCGAGGCGCTGGAATCGCTGGAGATTCTCGACCTGCGTGTCATCGCCATCGCCAAGGGGCCGACACGCAAGCCGGGCCTGGAGGAACTGATCCTGCCCGAGCAGGACCAGCCGCTGCGACTGCCGGCCGACTCGCCGGCCCTGCACCTGATCCAGCGGATCCGCGACGAGGCGCACCGCTTCGCCATCACCGGCCATCGCGGCCGCCGCGACAAGGCGCGTCTGACTTCCGGACTGGAGGACGTCGAAGGCCTGGGGCCGGCGCGACGCCGCGCTCTGCTGCGCGCCTTCGGTGGTCTGGCGCAGCTCAAGCGCGCCGGCATCGACGAGCTGGCGCGGGTCGAAGGCGTCTCACGCACGCTGGCCGAACGCATCTACGCGCATTTTCACTAGCGGGCAGCGCTCCGCTATCCTTGCCGGACGCCACCATCCTGCCGCCGACGTGAAGCTGACGCTGCCGCTGTTCCTGACACTGATGCGGGTTGCCGTGATCCCGGTGGTACTCGTTCTGTTCTACGTCGATCTGCCGTATGCGCGTCAGGTCGCCACCGTGCTCTACGCGCTGGCCGGCATCACCGACTGGTTCGACGGCTGGCTGGCGCGGCGCTGGAACCAGACCAGCAAGTTCGGCGCGTTCCTCGATCCGGTCGCCGACAAGCTGCTCGTCGCCGTCTGCCTGGTGATGCTGCTGCACGCCCAGCCCAGCGGCATGCTGGCGCTGATCGTGGCCATCATCATCGGCCGCGAGATCACGATCTCGGCATTGCGTGAGTGGATGGCCGAACTGGGCCAGCGCACCAGCGTCGCCGTCAGCTGGATCGGCAAGTGGAAGACCGCGTTCCAGATGACGGCGATCGGCATGATGATCTGGAAGATCGAGACCTTCGGCATCAACTGGTACGACCTGGGCTATGTGCTGCTGTTCGTCGCTGCCGCACTGACCCTGTGGAGCATGGCGGTTTACCTGCGCGCGGCATGGCCACTGATGCGGGAGTCGGGCTGATCGGCGCAGGTCAATGCGCCGGCTCCCGCTCCCACGCTACGCGACACCGTGTCGCCGGCGCACCTGCGCGCGGCATGGCCACTGATGCGGGAGTCGGGCTGATCGGCGCAGGTCAATGCGCCGGCTCCCGCTCCCACGCTACGCGACACCGTGTCGCCGGCGCACCTGCGCGCGGCATGGCCGCTGATGCGGGAGTCGAGCTGACGGATCGATGCGATCCTGTGCAGTCCTTTCCAATCCAGAGATGAGCCTGAAGGGTGGGTCTGAGTGAGGGGCTGTCAGGCGGCGGGACGCTGGGCTTTGCTGATGGAAAGGAACAACTG
>NZ_JBEAAM010000014.1:0-120436 GCF_040066175.1 Fontimonas sp. SYSU GA230001 | reverse complement strand
ACAACCTGTCATGCATACAAATCGTTCCCACTCATCATGGCCGCCAGCCGGACGGCTCCCATACCGTCCAATCTACCCACTCAAATTTCAAGAGAGGCATTCAATAAGGTGAGCGACTTCTTCCGAGTAGCCCGAGGCGATCAATGCCTGTATTTGATTGCTGTCTGCGAGACGCTCCGCGTCGCCACTTTCGGAACAGTCAGCATCGCCGTCTTTCGCTCCTGAGCTATCCTCGATCATCCCGGCACTGCGTGGAATTGTGAAGATGCTCTGCTGTTGGGCGGGTGCCTCAAATGCCATCAGCAGGGCGAACAGCGCAAAAACCTTGCCTGCATGCGTCTTCATATCGGCGCCTCCCTTAGCCGCGCATCGATAGATACATCAAACGCCACAACGCGAATCGCACCCTAACGACGCAGATGACTGATTGCATTGATCTGAGTCAATGCCCCGACCTGGCACGAATCGCTGAACCTGTTGCTGGGCGCGATTCACTCCGCGTCGCTGCTGCGCAAGCGCGGGGGGCGCTGTTCGCCGATTTGTTCGAGCTGCGCGATCCGGCAGTCGGCTGGCGGATTGCTGGCCTCTAGTAGAAGCGGCTTCAGCCGCGACTCTTTCCTTGCAAAGCGCCGCAGTCGCGCATGAAGGTGCCCCTACAGAATCGCGGCCGCCGGTGGCAACGCCGCTATAATTGCGGCTCCTGCGGAGTTTCCATGAGCGACCCCACCCCGCCGTCCCCGCCGCCCGCCGCCCCGCGCCGCGTCGTGCAGGGCGAAATGCTGCGCGGCGCCGACAAGATGGCGCGCATCCCGATCAAGATCGAGCCGACCGCGCAACCGCCGCGCAAGCCTTCCTGGATCCGCGCCAAGCACCAGGGCACGCCGGAAGTGGCGCGCATCAAGGCTGCGCTGCGCGCCAATCGCCTGCACACGGTGTGCGAGGAAGCCGCCTGCCCGAACCTGGGCGAGTGCTTCGGCAAGGGCACGGCAACATTCATGATCATGGGCGCGATCTGCACGCGCCGCTGCCCCTTCTGCGATGTCGCCCACGGCCGCCCGAATCCGCTCGACGCCGACGAGCCGGTCAATCTCGCGCGCACGATCCGCGACATGGCGCTGCGCTACGTCGTGATCACCTCGGTCGATCGCGATGACCTCGCCGATGGCGGCGCCGCGCATTTCGCCGCCTGCATCCGCGAAGCGCGCGTGCTGTCGCCGCAGTTGACCATCGAAGTGCTGGTGCCGGACTTCCGCGGCCGCATGGACCCGGCGCTGGCGATCTTCCGTGACACGCGGCCGGACGTGTTCAATCACAACCTCGAAACCGTGCCGCGCCTGTACAAGCAGGCGCGCCCCGGCTCCGACTACGACTGGAGCCTGGACCTGCTCGAACGCTTCAAGGCGCTGCATCCGGACGTGCCGACCAAGTCCGGCCTGATGCTCGGCCTGGGCGAGGAGATCGACGAGATCGAACAAGTCATGCACGACCTGCGCGCGCACCAGGTCGACATGCTCACGCTCGGCCAGTACCTGCAGCCGTCGCGCCATCACCTGCCGGTCGCGCGCTTCGTGCATCCAACCGAGTTCGACCGTCTGCGCGAAGTCGGCGAGAAGATGGGCTTCTCGCATGTTGCCAGCGGCCCGATGGTGCGCTCCAGCTACCACGCCGACCAACAGGCGCACGGCGTGCTGCAGCACGACCACGACTGATGACCGCTGCGCCGGGCGGGCCGCTGCCCGCGCAGGAGTGGCTGGAGGTCATCGCCCGCGCGCCCTTGGTGTCGATGGATCTGCTTGTACGCGATGCGCAGCAACGCGTGCTCGTCGGCCTGCGCCGCAACGAACCGGCCCTCGGCACCTGGTTCGTGCCGGGTGGCGCGATCCGCAAGAACGAGACCCTGGACGCTGCCTTCGCGCGCATCACGTACGCCGAGCTGGGCCGGTCACTGGCTCGCCGCGACGCGCGCTTCGTCGGCGTGTTCGAGCATCACTATCCGACCAACTTCCTCGGCGCACCCGGTATCGGCACGCACTACATCGTGCTGGCGCACGAGCTACACAGTGCGTCTCTCGACCGGCTTCCGCGGGAACAGCACGGCGAGTACCGCTGGATGAGCGAGTTCGAGCTGCGCGAGCATCCGCAGGTGCATCCGTACACGCGCGCCTATTTCTCGCGCTGATCAGCCCAGTGCCTTGACGATGCGGCCGTGCACGCCGCCGAAGTCGCCGTTGGACATGACCAGCACGAGATCACCGGGCTGCGCGGCGGCGGCGATGTCAGCGACCAGTTCGTCGAGGCCGGCGTGGACGTGCAGGCGGCTGCCGACGCCGGCGAGCGCCGCAGCGGCATCCCATTTAAGGTCCGGCCGTGCATAGACGAAGCACAGGTCGGCGTCGCGCAGGCTCTGCGCGAGTTCGCCAGCATGCGTGCCCAGACGCATCGTGTTCGAGCGTGGCTCGAGTACGGCAAGGATGCGCCCCGGCCCCTGCGTGCGCAGCGCGGCTATCGTCACCGCGATCGCGGTCGGGTGATGGGCGAAGTCGTCATACACGGTCACGCCGCGCGCCTCGCCGACTTTCTCCAGCCGCCGGCGCACGTTGCGGAACCGCGCGAGTCCTTCGATCAGCGCGGGCACCGGCACACCGACGTGCGCGGCTGCGGCGAACGCGGCGAGCACGTTCGAGCGGTTGTGCGCGCCGGCCAACGGTGTTTGCACGTTCCCATGCGACACCCCGCTGACGAACAGCTCGAAGCCGTCGGCCGCCGCCTTCGCATGCCAGCCGTCGTCGCGATCGAAGTACGCGACCTCGCTCCAGCAGCCCTGCGCCAGCACGCGCGCGAGGTTTGCATCGGCGCCGTTGACGACCAGCCGCCCGCTGCGCGGCACCGTGCGGATCAGGTGATGGAACTGGCGCTCGATGCTGGCCAGATCCGGGAAGATGTCGGCGTGGTCGTATTCGAGATTGTTGAGGACGCAGGTGCGCGGGCGGTAGTGCACGAACTTGCTGCGCTTGTCGAAGAATGCGGTGTCGTACTCGTCGGCCTCGATGACGAAGTACTTCGACTGCCCCAGGCGCGCGGAGATGCCGAAGTTCTGCGGCACGCCGCCGACGAGGAAACCCGGTTGCAGGCCCGCATGTTCCAGCAGCCAGGCCAGGATCGAGGTCGTCGTGGTCTTGCCGTGCGTGCCGGCCACCGCGAGCACATGACGATCACGCAGCACGTTTTCCGCCAGCCACTGCGGCCCGGATACATAGGGCAGGCCAGCATCGAGTACGTGTTCCATTGCGGGATTGCCGCGCGTGACGACATTGCCGACGACGACCACGTCCGGCCGCGAGTCGAGATGCGCCGGATCGTAGCCCTGCATCACCGTGATGCCGAGCTGCTCCAGCTGCGTCGACATCGGCGGCCAGGCGTTTGCGTCCGAACCGGTGACGCGATGCCCGGCCTCGCGCGCGATCGCGGCGATGCCGGCCATGAAGGTGCCGCAGATGCCGAGGATGTGCAGGTGCATGCCGGATCAGGCGCCGAACAGCACGCCGGCGAAGGTACCGGCGAAGGCGACGAGGAACAGCGCGACGAAAGCGATGATCAGCGCGATGAGCACGCCGACCCACAGCTGCACGTTGGCGGCGTGGCGCAGGATGTGCGCGGTCACCGCGAAGTTCCAGAAATTCAGCAGGTTCATCAGGAACACCACCCCCTGCGGCAGCTTGAGGGCATCGGGCCGCTCCAGCAGTTCCGGTTTGGCGGCGAGTTCGCGCAGATCCGGCGCGACCTGCATGAATAACGGCAACAGCATCAGGGTGAGCAGCGCGGTCGTTGTCAGCAGCGCGTTGAAGGTCTGGTTGTAGCGGCTGAGCAGGCCGCGCGTGCGCAGCACCGAGCGCACGACCAGCGCCATGCCGCCGACCATCGCCGCGGCCATCGCCGCCGAGCTCGGGCCGGGCAGCACCTGCACGAAGATCAGGAAATTGGCCACGATCGCCAGCAGAACGAGCGGCCGGGTGAGCCCGGGATCGTAGGGGAAGTCCTGCGGGCCGGCGCGGAAGCCGAGGATACGCAAGGTGACCGCGAATACTTGGGCGAACATGAGCGGGTCGGAGGTGCTGAACCGGTATTCTACCCGCGTCCCCGGAACGGCCCCTCATGTCCCACCCATCCTCCTCCGCACTGATCCGCGACCCGGAGTCGCTCGCGCGCGCCATCGAGACCTGGTCCGCCAGTCCGGTGCTGGCCGTGGACACCGAGTTCGTCCGCGTCGATACCTACTACCCGAAGCTGTGTCTGATCCAGGTGCGCAGCGAGACGGCCACGGCGCTGATCGACACCATCGCGCTCACCGATCTGGGTCCTGCGCTGGACGCGCTGTATGCCGGCGCTCACTTGAAGCTGTTCCACGCCGCCGGCCAGGATCTGGAAATCCTGGTGCGCCTGCGCGGCGCCTGTCCGCAACCGCTGTTCGACACGCAGATCGCCGCGACGCTGCTCGGACTGGGCGAACAGATCGGCTATGCCGGACTGATCGAGAAGCGTCTGGGCGTGACGCTCGACAAGAGCCTGTCGCGGACCGACTGGTCGCGCCGGCCGCTGACCGCGGCCGAGCTCGCCTACGCGGCCGCGGACGTCGAGCATCTCGCCGAGATCTTCCCGGCACTGCAGGCGGAACTCGCGCAGCGCGGCCGCCTCTCATGGCTGGCCGAGGACTGCGCGCGGCTGTGCGATCCGGCCGCCTACGTCACCCGGCCGCAGGACGCCTGGCAACGCCTGCGTGGCCTGGCGCGCCTCGATGCCCGCGAACAGACCGTTGCCGTGGCACTGGCCACCTGGCGCGAAACCGTGGCGCAGCAGCGCGACCGCCCGCGCAAGTGGATCCTCGACGACGAGCCGCTGTACCGGCTGGCGCAGCGCCGGCCGCAGACCGCCGGCGAGCTCGCCGCGCTCGACGTGCTGCCGGCCAAGACGCTCGCGCGCCACGGCGAAGCACTGCTCGCGGTGATCCGCGACGCACAGGCTGCGCCGGCAAGGCTGTATGCCCGCGACGACGAGCTGGACGGCGCCGGCAAGGCACGGCTCAAGACCCTGCAGTCGGCCGTGCAGGACGCCGCCGGTCGGCTCGGCGTTCCGGCCAGCTTCCTGGCTCCCAGGGCCGAGCTGCTGCGCCTGGTCCGCGAAGGCGGCGATGCGCACGTCACCGTGCTGAGCGGCTGGCGCCGCGAGGTCTGCGGGCACCGGCTGCTGGACCTGTTGCCGTAGGCAGGCGGCGGACGGCCAGATCCCGGCCGTGATGCCCGCGCCAGCGGGCATCACGTCGTCCGGAACCTACTTCAGCGCCTTGAGGATGCGCTGGAAGATGTCGTCGAGGCTGCCGACGCCATCCACCTTCACGACCTTGTGCTGCGCCGCGTAGTAATCCAACAGCGGATGGGTCTCGTCGTTATAGACCTTGATGCGGTGGCGGATCACGTCTTCCTTGTCGTCGGCGCGGCCTTCCTTCTGCGCACGGTCGAGCAGGCGCTGGATGATCTCCTCGTCGTCCACCGCCAGATGCACGGCCTTGTCGATCGGCGGCTGACCGAGGCGCACGAGCATCTCGTCGAGCACCCGCGCCTGCGCAGTGTTGCGCGGGAAGCCGTCGAGGATGAATCCCTTCTGCGCATCCGGCTGGCCGAGGCGCTCCTCGACGATGCCGATGACGATCTCGTTGGCGACGAGCTGGCCGGCATCCATCGCGCTCTTGGCCTTGCGGCCGAGCTCGGTGCCCGCCGCCACCGCTGCGCGCAGCGCATCCCCCGTGGAAATCTTGGGGATGCCGAAGTGGGCGACCAGTTTTTCGCCCTGCGTCCCCTTGCCGGAGCCGGGTGCGCCCAGCAGAACCATTCTCATCGTGGATAAGCCTCTGAAATGAATAGTGTTCGCGGTCAGCCGCCGCATCCCCCGGGCCGCGCGCGGACCGGCAAAAGTACCCGCGCGGCGGGTGCGGCGTCAATCGACGCCGGAACGCCGCCGCAGCGCTGATCTGCATCAGACGCCGGGCTGCACGGCCGGCATACACTCACCGCGTCCTGCGCCAACACCGCCCACGATCAGGAGTCCATCCGATGAGCAAGCCCCGCAACGCCTTCTACGCGCAGTCCGGCGGCGTGACCGCAGTGATCAACGTCTCCGCGCAGGCGGTGATCGAGACCGCGCGCCGGCACAAGGACCGCATCGGCACGGTCTATGCCGGCCGCAACGGCATCATCGGCGCGCTGACCGAGGATCTGATCGACACCGCGCAGGAATCCGACGCGAGCATCGCCGCGCTGCGCCACACGCCGTCCGGCGCGTTCGGCTCGTGCCGGCACAAGCTCAAGGGCTTCGACAAGAATCTCGCCGAGTACGAGCGGCTGATCGAAGTCTTCAAGGCGCACGACATCGGCTATTTCTTCTACAACGGCGGCGGCGACTCGGCCGACACCTGCCTCAAGATCAGCCAGCTCGGCGACAAGCTCGGCTACCCGGTGCAGGCGATCCACATCCCCAAGACGATGGACAACGACCTGCCGCTGACCGACTGCAGTCCCGGTTTCGGCTCGGTGGCCAAGTACACGGCGGTGTCGATCCGCGAGGCCGGCTACGACGTCGCCAGCATGGCCAGGACCTCGACCAAGGTGTTCATCCTCGAAGTCATGGGCCGCCACGCCGGCTGGACCGCCGCGGCCGGCGGCCTCGCCGCCGAGCAGGACGGCGACGCGCCGCAGGTGATCCTGTTCCCGGAAATCGTCTTCGACGAGGCCAAGTTTCTCACCGCCGTGGACCGTTCGGTGAAAACCCAGGGCTATTGCGCGATCGTCGCCAGCGAAGGCCTGCGCAATGCCGACGGCAAGTTCCTGTCCGAGGCCGGCACCACCGACGCCTTCGGCCACGCCCAGCTCGGCGGACTGGCACCACAGCTCGCGCAGCTGGTCAAGGACAGGCTCGGCCACAAGTACCACTACGCGATCGCCGACTACCTGATGCGCGCGGCACGCCACGTCGCGTCGAAGACCGACGTCGAGCACTCCTACGCGGTCGGCCAGGCTGCGGTCGAGCTGGCGCTGGCCGGCAGGACCGGCGTGATGGTGACGATCGAGCGGCAATCCGACGCGCCGTATCGCTGGACCACCGGCACCGCGCCGCTGGAACAGGTCGCCAACGTCGAGAAGAAGATGCCGCGCGACTACATCAGCGCCGACGGCTTCCACATCACCGCGGCCTGCCGCCGCTACCTCGCGCCGCTGATCGCCGGCGAGGACTATCCGCCCTACGACAACGGCCTGCCGCGCTACGTGCGTCTGAAGAACGCGCCGGTGCCGAAAAAGACCGGCCGCGAGTTCAAGCTGACCGCGAAAGACTGAGGGAAAACGCGCGATTGCCGCTGTCTCGGCCTTCGTGCCATAGTCGGCCGGCCCCGGCAGCGCCGGGGCCTCGATCTGAACTTTTCTCCGGGGAGCTGCAAGAACAACACGAACAGCCGAAGACGGCAAAGATGCCGCGGGCAACTGAAAACAGCTCGATTCTCGTTCCGAACGCACATCACAGGAGGTTTCTCCGATGTTGGTTGAGTACGGTCTGTGGATCGCCATCGCGTGCGCAATCCTCGCGCTCGTCTATGGCGTCGTTTCAGTGCAGTGGATTCTGGCCAAGCCGACGGGCAACGACCGCATGCGGCAGATCGCCGCGGCGGTGCAGGAAGGCGCCGCCGCCTACCTGAAACGCCAGTACATGACGATCGGCATCGTCGGCGCAGTCCTGTTCGTCGTGCTGTTCGTCGCGATCGACGCGCTCACCGCCATCGGCTTCCTGATCGGCGCGGTGCTCTCCGGGGCCGCCGGCTTCATCGGCATGAACGTCTCGGTGCGCTCCAACGTGCGCACCGCGGAAGCCGCGCGCGGGGGCCTCGATCCGGCGCTGGCGGTCGCGTTCCGCGGCGGTGCGGTCACCGGCATGCTGGTCGTCGGCCTTGGCCTGCTCGGCGTCGCCGGCTACTACCTGGTCGCGGCCAAGGTCGCCGGCAGCGACAGGGCGCTGCACGCGCTGGTCGGCCTGGCCTTCGGCGGCTCGCTGATCTCGATCTTCGCGCGTCTGGGCGGCGGCATCTTCACCAAGGGCGCCGACGTCGGCGCCGACCTCGTCGGCAAGGTCGAGGCCGGCATTCCCGAGGACGATCCGCGCAATCCGGCCGTCATCGCCGACAACGTCGGCGACAACGTCGGCGACTGCGCCGGCATGGCCGCGGACCTGTTCGAGACCTACGCGGTCACGGTGGTCGCGACGATGCTGCTCGGCGGCCTGATGGCGGCGACGGTCGGTCCCAACGGCGTGCTCTACCCGCTGGTGCTCGGCGGCGTGTCGATCGTCGCGTCGATCATCGGCACGTTCTTCGTCAAGGCCACGCCGGGCGGCAAGATCATGACCGCGCTATACAAGGGCGTGATCGTCTCGGGCGTCATCGCGGCGGTCGCGTTCTACCCGATCACGATGGCGATGATGGGCGCGGGCGCGATGAAACTGTACGGCGCGGCGCTGATCGGCCTGGCGCTGACCGCGGCGATGGTGGTGATCACCGAGTACTACACCGCCACCGAGTTCAGCCCGGTGCGTCACATCGCCGCCGCCTCGCAGACCGGCCATGCCACCAACATGATCGCCGGCCTGGGCGTGTCGATGAAATCGACCGCGCTGCCGGTGCTGGCGGTCTGCGCCAGCATCTGGGGCGCCTTCGAGCTGGCCGGCCTGTACGGCATCGCGGTGGCCGCGACCTCGATGCTGTCGATGACCGGCATGATCGTCGCGCTCGACGCCTACGGCCCGATCACCGACAACGCCGGCGGCATCGCCGAGATGGCCGAGCTGCCCAAGGACGTGCGCGCGGTGACCGATCCGCTCGACGCCGTCGGCAACACCACCAAGGCGGTGACCAAGGGCTACGCGATCGGCTCGGCGGGCCTGGCCGCGCTGGTGCTGTTCGCCGACTACACGCACAACCTCGAAGCGGCCGGCAAGCTGGTCGCGTTCTCGCTGTCCGACCACATGGTGCTGATCGGCCTGCTGATCGGCGGCGCGGTGCCGTTCCTGTTCGGCGCGATGGCGATGGAGGCGGTCGGCCGCGCGGCCGGCGCCGTCGTCGTCGAGGTGCGGCGCCAGTTCAAGGAGATCAAGGGCATCATGGAAGGCACCGCCAAGCCCGACTACGCGAAGTCGGTCGACATGCTGACGACGGCGGCGATCAAGGAAATGATCGTGCCCTCGCTGCTGCCGATCCTCGTCCCGGTGCTGGTCGGCTTCATCCTCGGCAAGGCCGCGCTCGGCGGCCTGCTGATCGGCACCATCGTCACCGGCCTGTTCGTCGCGATTTCGATGACCACCGGCGGCGGCGCCTGGGACAACGCCAAGAAGTACATCGAGGAGGGCAACTTCGGCGGCAAGGGCTCCGACGCGCACAAGGCCGCGGTCACCGGCGACACCGTCGGCGATCCCTACAAGGACACTGCCGGCCCGGCGATCAACCCGCTGATCAAGATCATCAACATCGTCGCGCTGCTGATGATCCCGCTGCTGTAAGGGTCGTTTTTTGCGCAGGGCGCCTCTCGCAGGCGCCCTTTTTCATGCCCATCGCTATAATTGCGCCCCTTTTTTGGCGACGAGCAGGAGCGATTCATGGGCTGGGATCTGGTGCCGACCGGCAAGGATGCACCCAACGACATCAACGTCATCATCGAAATCCCGATGAACAGCGAGCCGGTGAAGTACGAGGTGGACAAGACCTCCGGCGCGATCTTCGTCGACCGCCTGCTGACCACGCCGATGCGCTATCCCTGCAACTACGGCTACGTCCCGCACACGCTGTGCGGCGACGGCGATCCGCTCGACGTGCTGGTGATGACGCCGATGCCGCTGATCCCGGGCTGCGTGATCAACTGCCGCCCGATCGGCATGCTGGAGATGGAAGACGAGTCCGGCTCCGACGAGAAGCTGGTCGCGGTGCCCAACAACAAGATCTTCCCGCTGTACAAGCACATCACCAGCGTGCGCGAACTGCCGGACCTGATCCGCGACCAGATCCAGCACTTCTTCGAGCATTACAAGGATCTGGAGAAGGGCAAGTGGGTCAAGGTCAAGGGCTGGCACGGCCCGAAGGACTCGATCAAGGCGATCGAGGCCAGCATCGAGCTGTTCAACAACGCGAAGAAGAAGCCGAACTTCTGATCGACGCGGCACGCACGCCGGAGGCGGCGCGAACCCCGGGTTCGCGCCGCCTCTTTCGTTTCAGTCCAAGTGCTCGTCGATGTGCCGCGCCGCGACGTAGCTGAACGCCATGATCGTGAAGCTCGGATCGACCGACACCGGCGTCGGAAACACCGAGCTGTCGGCGACGAACAGGTTGTCGAAGCCGTGGACGCGGTGCGTCGAGTCGGTCACCGAGTCCTTCGCGCTGCGGCCCATGATGCAGCCCCCGGACGGATGCGGCGCGGCCATGTACAACCCGCCGGCGCGGATCGGCAGCGCGTCGATCTTCGCCAGATCCGCCTCGCTCTCCAGCAACAGCGCATCGGCGCCGGCGACCAGCAGCCTGCGCGCGCCGACCGCGAACTGGATCTGCGCCTGCTTCCTGATCGTGTCGCGCAGGATCGCCTGCGTCTTCGGACCATAGGGATACTCGACCTTGGGCGTGCCGTCCTTGGCGAGTTTGAGTTCGCCCAGCTCGTCGGCCGGATCGTCGATCCACGCGATCGTGCCGCCGACGCGCTTCATCTGGCCCATCCACTCACCCAGCGTCGCGCCCATCAGCGGCATCATCGAGCCGAGCAGTCCCGGCTGGATCTGGTTGGCCATCAGCAAGTATCCGCCCTCGACGTAGCGGCCGGCCTCGTCGTGTCGCGCGAGGCGAAACTGCTCGACCCCGAACGCGGCCGGGATGTTGCGCCAGAGCACGATGTCCTCGTCGTAGAGGCCGTGCACCATCGCGGTCGGATTCATGCCGAAACTCCTGCCGAGCATCGGCAACTGCCTGCCCAGACCCTGCTTCATCAGGAACGGCGCGCTGTAGTAACCGCCGGCGGCGACGACGAAGACCTTCGCGTCGATCGTCAGCTCGATGTCGGAGACGCGGTTCGACGGCCGGTGCACGACGCGCGCGACCAGCCGCCGCACCTTGCCCTGCTCGCGCAGCAGTTCGTGCGCCTCGACGTCCGCGTACACGCGCGCGCCCAGTGCGACCGCCTGCGGGATGTGCGTGACCAGCTGCGACTGCTTGGCGCGATAGACGCAGCCCTGCATGCAGTGACCGGACTTGACGCAGTGCTTGCGCGCCTGCGGCACCGGATGCCCCTCCCAGCCGAGCTTGTGCGCCCCCTCGCGCAGCAGCTGGTTCATGCGGTTGTGGTATTCGTCCGTCGCCGGATGCACGTTGAGCGTGGCGGTCAGTTCGTCCCAGGCCGGCATCAGCGCGGCGAGGTCATGGCCCTGCACGCCATAACGGTCCGCCCACAGCGCCAGGCGGTCCTGCGGCGTGCGATACGAGTCCGCCCAGTAATGCACCGACGCGCCGCCGACGTTGTGGCCGGACAGCAACAGCGTGCCGCCGTCGGCGGACGCGCGCATGCTGCGATCGGCCGACAGCTTGGCGTTCATGCCGATCTCGCTCTGGTCGAACGCGCTTTCCGGGTAGTAGCCGCCGCGTTCGAGAATGACGACGTCGCGGCCGGCCTCGGCGAGTTTCTTGGCCACCGTCGCGCCGCCGCAGCCGGAACCGATCACGCAGACCTCGGCGCGAATGGTCTGCGACTGCGTCAGGTCGCTCCACTGGTAGATCCGTCCTTCCGGGCGCCCGCTCATGCCGGGCCTCCGGCGGTGTGCTGCGCATACCAGGCACGCTGCTCGCTGATCTGTTCCGGCATTTTCCCGAACGGGCCGTCGTAACCGATCGCCGCCCACACCGACGGATGGCCGAAGTAGAAGAACTGCACGAGGATCTTGGCGTTGTTGCCGACCGCGCGCAGCAGTTCCACGCGGCTGGTGTTCATCGCCTGCAGCACCTCCCGGCGCGCCGGAATGTCGAGCGCGGCGAAGCGCGAGAGCTGGCCGTACAGCACGGGCGCGTATTCGAGCACGCCCAGAGCCGCCTGCAGATCGCTGCGGATCGACGGCGACACGAAGCTCAGTTCCTCGTCGAAGCGGCGCACGACCTCGGCCTGCCGCGCATCCGGGAATCCGGGCTGGGTCGGAATCACCGCCTCGGCAACGGCGCCGAGCGTGCGCGCCTGCGCGGCGGACAGCGCCAGCAGCGGCCGGCCGTCGGCGCCGATCTGGGCGCCGCGCTCGCAGCCGCCCGCCGCAAAGCCTCCGGCCAGCGCACCGACCGCCGCGAGCCCCTTCATGAAGCCGCGGCGCGTGACGCCGCCCCATTCGAGCGCCGGCATCGTGCCTGCGCCGCCCTGCCGGATTGCACTCATCGCACGCCCCATCCCACAGCCCTACACAATTTTACGTACGCGTATGGACAATGGCCAGCCGCGCCCGCGCCGGTGCTTCAGGCCAGCCAGCGCAGCACTTCGTCGGCCAGCGCCGCCGGCGCGCCGCGGCCGTCGAGCCGCAGCACGCGGTCCTCGACCGGCTCGAAGCGCGCCGCGACGTCCTGCACCAGCGCCGGCGTGCGATCGCTCGCCGGGTGCGTCGCGCGGCTGTGCGCGACGCGCTGCTCGGCGATGTCCGGCGGCACGTCGATCCAGACGAAGCGCGTGCGCGCACCCGCGGCGATGCCCAGCTCGGCCATGCGGCAGCGCTCGATGTCGCGGGCATAGCTGCGCCCGTCGGCGATCACGCTCTGGCCGTCGCGCAGGCGCGCGCCGACCTCGCGCGCCATCTCGGCATTGGCGAGCGCGTTGCTGCGCGCGTCGGCCGGCGCGCCGGGACAGAGGCGCGCCCGGATGGCGTCGCGGTTGACCACGCAGGCCGGCAGCCGCGCGGCGAGCAATCCGGCCAGCGTGGACTTGCCGGCGCCGGGCAGGCCGATCAGCACCAGCAGCAGCGGTTGCGGGCTCAAGCGTCCGGGTCCGGCCACAGCCAGGCGGCGCCGCGCACGCCGGACGCATCGCCGTGCAGCGCCGGGACCAGCCGCGTGTCGACGCTGTCCGAGAACACCCAGCTGCCCCAGCGCTGCGGCACGTTGCGGTACAGGCGCTCGATCTTCGACAGACCGCCGCCGACGACGATCACGTCCGGATCGAGCACGTTGATGATGCTGGCGAAGGCGCGTGCGAGGCGATCCTCCCAGCGCTGCAGGGTCGCTTCCGCGGCCGCGTCGCCGGCCGCTGCCGCGGCAACGATCTCCTCGCCGCGCAGATAGACGCCGTTGACGCGCTCGTGATCGAGCGCCAGCCCCGGCCCGCAGCACCAGACCTCGATCGAGCCGTAGCGGCCGTCCCAGCCCAGCGGGCCGGGCACCTCGTCCCACTCCGGCCGCGGCCACGGCAGCGGATTGTGACCCCACTCGCCGGCGATGGCGTTGGGCCCGGACAGCAGCGTGCCATCGACGGCGATGCCACCGCCGACGCCGGTGCCGAGAATCGCGCCGAACACGCAGCGCGCGCCGGCCGCCGCACCGTCGTGTGCTTCGGACAGCGTCAGGCAGTCGGCATCGTTGGCGATGCGCACGCGCGCACCCAGCCGCGCTTCGAGATCCTCCAGCAGCGGCCGGCCGTTGAGGCAGGTCGAATTGCAGTTCTTCATGCGTCCGCTGCGCTTCGAACGTGCGCCCGGCGTGCCGGCGCCGACCGGCAGCCCGCGCCGGCCGACGTCCGCTTCGAGCTGCGCCACCAGTTCGACGATGATGCGCAGTGCTGCGTCGTAGTCGTCGGGCGGTGTCGGCACGCGCCGGCGCGCGAGCACGCGCGAGCCGGCGCCGAGCACGACACCTTCGGTCTTGGTGCCCCCGAGGTCAATGCCGATGCGCATCAGTCGTTGCGCGACTTCCGGACCTGCACGACCTGCTGCACCGTCGGCCGGTTGGTCCAGTGGATCGGCGCGACCTTGTAGAAACTGATTGCGGTGTGTTCGACGGCGTCGTAGTCCTCGACCACGGCGCCGTCCTTGCCGGCGTGATTGGGCAGCTGCGAGCCGTCCCAGTTGGCCTGGTTGGACACGCCGCCCAGCGTCGCCAGCGCGGCGTCGAGCGCGGCGAGCACCGCCGTGCGACAGGCCTGCGCCGTGCCGCTGCCGGCGCAGCGTAGCGCGCGGTAGTCGGTGTGTCCGGGCGTGTTCAGCGCCATCTGCAGCACGCGCTTGTGCATCTGGAACCAGCCGTACTGGAACGCGGAACCCTGCTGGCGCGGCGCGTCGTACTCGCCCTGCAGCACCGGGATGCCGGCGTCGGCGAGCGCGCGCACCTGCGGGATGATCGTCCTGTGCAGTTCCGGATACCAGGCGTCCATCAGCACGACCGCGGCGCGATGGTCGTAGCGGCCGTCGTGATCGCGGTCGCGGCGGTAGCCGCCGAGCTGGAGGCCGCCGGGCGCGCCGTTGCCGATCCAGGCCTGCGAACCGTCGTCGAGCCAGGCTTGCAGCAGGTCGGCGACGGCCTGCTGATCCGCGCTCAGCGGCCCGGCGCGCATCAGCGCGAGCAGTTCGGGCAGCACTTCCTGCGCGCGCAGATCGGCGAACGCGGCGTCGGCGGCGATCTCGGTCATCGTCGCGATGTCGTGCCGGCGGCCGCTGGCCTGGAAAGCCTGCTGGCGTTTGAGCAGCAGGTCGGCGCGGTGCGTCGGGCCATAGGAGCCGTTCGCATCCGCCGCCCACCAGCCGCGTGCCGGCGCGTTGTTCCAGCTGTGGATCAGGCCCGACGGCGGATTGATCACCTGCGGATGCGCGGCCAGCGGCAGATAGTTCTGCCACTCGAAATAACCCTTGAGCGGATCGCCCTGCGCGACCGGCGTCGCCAGGTTCGGATACGCGGTGTCACCGCCATAGGTGTCGAAGAATCCGGTCGGCAGCGTCTGCATCGACGCCCACTCGAAACGGCCGTCGCCCCACACCGGCAGTTCCGGGTGCGCCTGCGGATGGCGCACCGGGTACAGGCCGCTGTGCAGGTAGCCGACGTCGTTCTTGTCCACGTAGAGCCAGTTGAAGGTGCCGGTGACGCTGTTGAACAGCTGCTGGAAGCTGCGCGCGTTCTTCACCGTGCGCGTCGTCGCCAGCGCGAACGGCGGTGCGGTCTCCAGTTCGCCGAAGAAGGTCGAACGCTGGATCGACAGCGCCACCGGCACGCCGTTGACCGTCGCCGTCGCGAACACCGGGCCGTAGTGCGTGCGCAGGATGTAGCGCTCGACCTGCTCCGGCACGGGACTGCCGCCGGACGCACCGCTGGCCACCGTCGGCACCGCGGTCCACTGATCGACGCGGCGGTACAGGCGGCGGCACTGTTCACCGGCGCCGGCATCGAACAGATAACCGTCGGCGTCGGGGAAGCCGTCGCCGTCGTTGTCGTCGCGCGAAGGTGTCGAGCCATCGCGGTTGCACAGGCGCGAGACGCGGATGTCGATCAGGTCGGAACTACCCGAGGTCGCCGAAAACGCATAGTCGATGCCGCGGCCGATGTTGATGTACGGCAGGTCGCCGAACACCACGCCGCGTCCGGCGAAATCCAGGTCGGTGCCGCCGTTGGACTTCACCGCGACTTCCCACAGCAGCTGCGGCAGGAAGTACGCGGCCTGCGGCCCCATCACTGCGATCGGATGGCCGTCCTGGGTCTGGTTCGCGGTCACGGCGATGAAGTTGGACATGCGCCGCGGCATCGGGAAGCCGGCACGCGCAAAGGCCAGGCGCGCGCCCTCGAAGGGATCGAGCGAGGCGCGCAGCACGCGCGGCGCGGGCAGTCGCAGCGGAACGCTCCACGAAGCCACCTCATGCCCGCGCCGACCGTCCCCCGAGCCAGTCGAAGGGCGGCCATCCCGTGCGCTGGCAAGGATCTGGAGTCCCGCCTTCGCGGGAACGACGCCGGACAAGCCCGGCAGGCCGAGGGGCAGGCCGCCCGGCAGCGGCAGCTCGATCGGCAGCGCCGCACCGCCGACACGGAACACCTCGCGCGTGCGCAGACTGCCGACGTCCCAGATCGCCGCGCCGGCGGGCAGCGCCTGCGGGCAGGTTTCACTGACATTGGCCGGCGACTGCGACGCGAAGGTCTGCGTGATCGTGCGCGGCGTCTCCGGCACGTCGGCATGGCGCAGGTCGCGCCACAGCTCGCAGGCCGCCTGCGGCAGGCTGGTCGTGCCCGGACCGATGCCCGCGTCGAGATGCTGCAGCAGGCGCAGGTTCTGGTGTTCGCCGCCGCCGCCGACCGCGAAGATCGACTGGATCAGGATCGCCGAAGCGACGATGTCGTTGCGCGTCCACGGCGCCGGCGGAAAGCGCGGCGCGGCCACCGGGGGCACCTGCACGGCGAGACTCGCATACTCGGGCGGCACCGCCGCGGTGTTGGCGACGTCGTCGATGTAGGCATTGATGCCGGCGACCATCATGTCCACGTCGCGGATGATGCGGTCGCCGAGCGGACCGAACTTGGCGCGCGCGTTGGCCACCATCGCCGTCAGCTCGTCCTCCGAGTAGCCGGCGACGACGGCGAGATCGGCGTCGAAGGCATAGGTGTCAGCAAAGCCGCCGAGGTACTCCGAGAAGCGCCCGCGGCCGATCTGGCGCAGCAGGTCGTGCAGCCACAGCCGGTCCTGTGCCGACGCATAGCCGAAGCCGAACTGCGCGGCGTCGCGGTCCTCGCCCTCGACGAAGGGCACGCCCCAGCCATCGCGCCGGATCGTGACCTTCTTGCCCTCGGGCGTGGTCAGTTCCAGCGTCGAGACGACGACGTCCGGATCGAGGCCCTCGTGCTTGTAGTAGTTGCAGGCGAGGTCGGATTTCTCGACGTGCTCGTCGAGGTTCGTCGGCGGTATGCACGGCGCGGCCTTGAGGTTGGGCCGTGCGTAGGCGAGATTGCCGTACAGCTGCAACTGGTCGTTGAAGTTCGCCGGCGGCACCTGCGGCTCCTGCTGCGGCAGGCCGATGCCGCCCGCGGAGTTGCCGTTGCTGCCCGGCGGCATCGCGTTGAGATAGACGCTGTCGCCGTCGGTACTGCCGCCCGTGGTGCCGCCGGTCGTGCCGCCGGTCGTGGACCCTGCGATCGGATCGCTGTGACCGCAGCCGCCGACGACCAGGGCCAGCAGCACCGCACCGAGCCGTGCCGTTCTAGACTGTCTCATCGTGTTCTCCACCCTGCACCGTATTCTGTGCCTACTCTAGCCCAGACCGGCACCGCGCCGGCGCGCCATGAGGCCGCCGACGTGCTGCGCTGCGCGCGGCTGCGGACCGCGGACATCGAGGCTTTCGTCGCCGCGCAGGGCATGCGCGTGGTCTGGGTCGCCGACGGCGCGGCCATCCCCGGCAGCTACTGGGGCGACGACGAGGCCGGGCTGATCGGCGACGACCTGTACCTGCGCGCCGACACGCCGGTGCACTCGCTGCTGCACGAGCTCTGCCACTGGCTGTGCATGGAGCCGCGGCGCCGCGCCGCGCTGCACACCGACGCGCATCCGGTCGGCGACGACGTCGAGGAAAATGCCACCTGTTATCTGCAGTGCCTGCTCGCCGACCGCCTGCCCGGCTACTCGCGCGCACGCTGCTTCGCCGACATGGAAGCCTGGGGTTACAGCTTCGTGCTCGGCAGCGCGGCGGCCTGGTTCGAGCGCGACAGCGAGGACGCGCGGAACTATCTGCGCAAGCATGGTCTGATCGATGCCGCTGGCGCGGCCACCGGCAGCCGGCGCCTGACCTGACACCGGCCCGGCGGCGTTAGAATGCCTCCTCCATGCGCAGACCGCTGATCAAGAACATCGCCCTGATCCTGGCCCTGGTGATCAGCCAGTGGCTGGTGTTCGCGCACGCGGTCTCACACCCGGCGCTGACGCTGGACGCGAACTGCCAGTTCTGTATCCACGCACCGGGCCTCGATAGCGGTGCGCTGGCCGGCACGCCGGCGGCGCTGCCGCAGGCCGCGGCCGTCGAGACGCCGCAACCCGCCGTCGTCCGCGCCGCTGCCATCGCGCCGCAGCAGCGCATCCGCATCCGCGGTCCTCCGTCCATCCTCGCCTGAACCGCTCGTCGCGCCCGGCACCTCGCATGCCGGGCTTCGTGCATTTGTTTTCAGTCTGAGGATTTCATGCAACGCATCCGCTTGTTGGCGCTCGGCGCCGTTTCCGCCGTCGGCTTCATCCCCGCTGCGCTGGCCCAGTCGGGCCAGGGCTTCAATCCCAAGATCAGCCTGATTCTCGACGGCCGCTACGCGCATTACAGCAGCGACGCCCCGGCCGACGTGCCGGGCTTCCTGCTCGGCGCCGAAACCGGCTTCGTGCCGGACGGCTTTTCGATCGGCGAAAGCGAGCTGGTGATCGAGTCGAACATCGACGACCAGCTCCACGGCTGGACCACGATCGCGCTGGAGAACGACAACGGCGAGACCGTCGTCGCCGTCGAGGAGGCCTACATCGACACGCTGGCGCTGCCGTACGGGTTTGCCGCCAAGCTCGGCCGCTTCTACTCCGACATCGGCACGCTCAACCGCCAGCACCCGCATGCCTGGGACTTCGCCGATGCGCCGCTGGCCTACCGCGCGTTCTTCGCCGGCCAGCTCGGCGACGACGGCGCGCAGCTGCGCTGGGTCGCGCCGACCGACCTGTTCGTCGAAGTCGGCGCCGAGGCGCTGCGCGGCGCGGCGTTTCCGGCCGGCGGCGACGACCGCAGCGGCGTCGGAGCCTGGACCGCGTTCGCGCACGTCGGTGGCGACATCGGCCGCGGCGGCGCCTGGCGCGCGGGGCTGTGGCATTACGACGGCGACGCCCGGGACCGCCGCAGCGGCGAGGATGTCGAAACCGGCTTCACCGGCGACAGCCGCATCATTGGCCTGGACTTCGTCTACAAGTGGGCACCGGACGGCAACCCGCAGCTGCGCAACTTCGTGTTCCAGGCCGAGGCGATGCGGCGCCGCGAGCGCGGCACCGTCGTCCACGATCCGGACGGCAGTGCCGACGAAAGCACCTACGAAGGCCGCCAGTTCGGCGGCTATGTGCAGGCGGTGTACCAGTTCGTGCCGCGCTGGCGCGTCGGCCTGCGCTACGACCGCCTGAGCGCGCGCAACGATCTCGACAACCCGGCCGAAGACACGTCGCTCGCACTGCTCGCCGACGACCCACGCGACCCGCAGCGCTGGTCGGCGATGGTCGATTTCTCCAACAGCGAGTTTTCGCGCCTGCGCCTGCAGTTCAACCGCGACCGCTCGCGCCCGGACGGCGAGGCCGACAACCAGGTCTTCGTCCAGTACACCGTCAGCCTGGGTGCACACCCGGCGCACCAGTTCTAGGGACGTGCCATGAAACGACTCCTCATCCTCGTCGCAGCCACGGCCGCGCTCGCCACCGCCGTGCCCGGCCATGCGGCGCTGCAGGTCTTCGCCTGTGAAGCCGAGTGGGGCGCGCTGGCCAGCGAACTGGGCGGCCCCCATGTCGAGGTCTATACCGCCACCACCGCGCTGCAGGACGTGCACAAGATCCAGGCGCGACCGAGCCTGATCGCGCAGTACCGCAAGGCGGACCTGCTGGTCTGCACCGGCGCGGAACTGGAGACCGGCTGGCTGCCGGCGCTCGCGCAGAAGGGCAACAACCCGAAGCTCAATCCCGGCGCACCGGGCTACTTCGAGGCGAGCCGATACGTCGAGATGCGCGAGGTGCCGGCGACGCTCGATCGCGCGCAGGGCGACGTGCATCCCTACGGCAATCCGCACATCCAGACCGATCCGCGCAACATCGCGAAGGTGGCCCGGCCGCTCGCCGACAAGCTCGCCGAACTCGACCCCGGCAATGCCGCCGAGTACGCACGACGCCAGCAGGACTTCGATCGGCGCTGGAGTGCGGCCCTCGCGCGCTGGAGCGCCGCCGCCGCGCCGCTGCAGGGCGTGTCCGTGATCAGCGCGCACAAGTCCTGGACCTACCTGTACGACTGGCTGGGCCTGCGCGAGGTCGGCACGCTCGAACCCAAGCCCGGCATCCCGCCCAGCGGCGCGCAGCTGCAGGCACTGCTCGATGTCGTGAAGCAGCAGCCGGTGAAGATGATCGTCTATGCCGCCTACCAGGATCCCAAGCCGGTCGAATGGATGAGCGCGCGCAGCGGCCTGCCCGGCGTGCAGCTGCCGTTCTCGCCCGGCGGCATGAAGGGCACGGACGACCTGTTCGGCACCTTCGACGTGACCGTGCGGCAGCTGCTCGCGGCACTGAACGGATCGCAGCAGTGAGCGCGGCCGGCTTCGCGTTCGACTGGTCGATCCTGGGCCCGCCCTTGCTGGCGGGCCTGCTGGTCGCCGCCACGCACGTGCTGCTCGGCCGCCGCGTGCTCGAGCGCGGCATCATCTTCATCGACCTGACCATCGCCCAGGTCGCTGCGCTGGGCGCCGTCATCGCGCTGATGATTCACGGCGAAGAAGAAGGCGGCTGGATCACGCAGCTCGCCGCCGGCTGTGCTGCGCTGCTCGCTGCAGGCCTGCTGACCTGGACCGAGCGCCGCTTCCGCCATCTGCAGGAAGCCCTGATCGGCAGTCTCTACGTCGTCTCTGCCTGCGTGGCGCTGCTCGTGCTCGCGCGCAACCCGCACGGCGCCGAACACATGCAGGAACTGCTCGCCGGCCAGATCCTGTGGGTCAATGCTGCGCAGATCTGGCCGGTCGCCGTGCTCTACGCCGCCGTGCTCGCCGCCTGGCTGCTGTGGGCAAGGCACGAGCCCAGGGCGTTCTACGTGCTGTTCGCCTTCGTCGTCACCGCATCGGTGCAGCTCGTCGGCGTGTACCTGGTCTTCGCCACGCTGATCCTGCCCGCCATCGCCACCCACGGCCTGGGCGAACGGCGCGGCCTCGTCGTCGGCTACGGTCTCGCCGCGGCCGGCTACGGTCTCGGCCTGTGGCTATCCGTGCCCTTCGATCTGCCGGCGGGGCCGTTCATCGTCTGCGTGCTGGCGGTGCTGACGCTGGGCAGCCTCGTCGTGCGCGGCGCAGCTCGCACCGAAGTCTGATTCCCGGCCCGTCAGGCTGCGGCACGCCGGAAGCAAGGGGAATCAATGAGGTCGGACACGCTTGCATACGCGATAACCTTGGGAGAATGCAGATGATCATGATCACGACCCGGGAAGCCGCACGCTCCGGAATCGGTTTCGGCTCCGCCCTCGCCATCGCGATCTCGTGGAGCGTGAACAAGTCGATCCTGTGGGCGATCCTGCACGGCGTCTTTTCGTGGTTCTACGTCGTTTACTACGCGCTCACGCGGTGAAGCCGCGGCCGGAAAGTTCCGACACCGCCGGGGTCACGCGGGACGCTAGGATGGACACCCCCAACGGAGAGATCACATGCACGCGATTCCCGGGATTCTGCTCGTCGCACTGCTCGGCCTGAGTACCTCCGCCTTCGCGGCCGGCGGCAACGTCGTCGCGTCGATCGGCGCGCGCTATCTCGACCGGAATGAATGGGGTCCGGTCGAAGACCAGGGGCAGATCGGCGTGCTCGCCGATCTGCGCATCGGGCCGGGACCGTTCTATCTGGCCGGCGGCATCCAGATCTCGGGACGGGAACGATCGGTCAGCGGCGGCAGCGACACCGGCTCGGTCGTCGATTTCTCGCTGGGCATGAAGTTCATGCCCGCGCGCGGGCAGGTGCGCCCCTACGTCGGCGCCGGTATCGCCTCGGTCGGCGCGGCTTATGAGGTCGAGAACGATTACGGGCCGGACGACGACGACAACGACGGTTCGCTGGGCTACTACTACGGCATCGGCGTGCTGGTGCGTTTCGGACAGTTCAACGTCGGCGCCGATGTGCGCCGCATCGCCGGCACCGATCTGGAACTGTTCGGCCGCAGCACCGATGCCGACTCGACCGTGGTCAGCGCGCTGTTCGGCTGGAACTGGGGCGAATGATGCGGCTGGCACGGCTGGCGCCGGGCCTGCTGCTGGCAGCAGGCGTGTGCGGCGGTGCGGTCGCCGCCGACGGCACGATCCTGCGCGAGGTCATCGGCAACCGCAGCAGCGAGAACATCCCGCCGATTCCGGCCGAGTTGCTGGAGCGTCTCAACCGCTACCAGAACACGCGCGGCGCCGCGCTGGCGGGCTGGACGAAGGACGGCTGCCTGCTGATCTCGACGCGCTTCGCCGACACCACGCAGGCGCACCGCGTCTGCCAGCCGCTGGGCATGCGCGAGCAGCTGACCTTCTACCCTGAACCGGTCGCCGCGCTGACGCCGGCACCGGCGAATGCCGCGCGCGACGGTTTCGTCTTCGCCAAGGACAAGGGCGGCGACGAGTTCTCGCAGCTGTACTGGTTCGACGCGCAGACCCGGGAAGCCCGCCTGCTGACCGATGGCCGGCGCAGCCAGAACGGCAGTGCCGTGTTCAGCCGCGACGGCCGGCTCATGGCGTACGCGAGCACGGCGCGCAATGGCACCGACCGCGATGTCTGGGTGCGTGACATGCGCAGCGGCGCGGCGCGCGCCGTCGTCACCGCCGGCGGCACCTGGAATCCGCTGGATTTCTCGCCGGACGGCAGCCGCCTGCTGGTGTCGCGCTACGTCTCGATCAGCGAGTCATATCCGGGCCAGGTGGATCTGGACAGCGGCGAGCTGACGCTGTGGCCGGTGGATGGCGGCAAGGCGGCCTTCGGCGGCCTGCGCTACGCGCCGGACGGCAGGAGCGTGTACTTCGTGTCCGACGAACCCGTGGACGGGCGGCCGAGCGAGTTCCTGCGCCTGCGCCGGCACGAGCCGAAGAACGACCGGACCGAGGTGCTGACGCGCGCCATCGACTGGGACATCGAGGACTTCACGATCGCCGACGACGGCCGCCATCTGGCCTTCTCCAGCAACGAGGACGGCATCGGCCGGCTGCACGTGCTGTCGCTGCCGCGGCACAGGCCGGTGCAGTTGCCGGAGCTGCCGGTCGGCGTGCTCGGCGGCTTCGCGTTCTCGCCGGACGGCAGACGCATCGCCGTGACCCTCAACACCGCGACCTCGCCCAGCGACGTGTACGTGATCGAGCTGGCCACGCGCCGCCTGCAACGCTGGACGCGCAGCGAGGTCGGCGGACTCGACACGTCGAGCTTCGCATCGCCGACGCTGGTCCGCTATCCGACCTTCGACAGCGTGGATGGCCGGCCGCGCACGATCCCGGCCTTTCTCTACAAGCCGGCCGCGCGGCGGGATGGCAGGTTTCCGGTGATCATCAGCATCCACGGCGGCCCGGAGAGCCAGGCGCTGCCTGCGTTCAACGCGCACACGCAGTTCCTGGTCAACGAACTGGGCGTGGCCGTGCTGGTGCCGAACGTGCGCGGCTCGGCCGGTTACGGCAAGACCTATCTTTCGCTCGACAACGCCGAGAAGCGCGAGGACTCGGTGAAGGACATCGGCGCGCTGCTCGACTGGGTCGCGCTGCAGCCGGACCTGGATGCGACCCGCGTCGGCGTGTCCGGCGGCAGCTACGGCGGCTACATGGTGCTCGCGTCACTCATGCACTACGGCGAACGCATCCGCGCCGGCATCGACGTGGTCGGCATCTCCGACTTCACGACCTTCCTGACCAACACCGAGAGCTACCGCCGCGACCTGCGGCGCGCCGAGTACGGCGACGAGCGCGACCCGGCGATCCAGGCCCTGTTCGAGCGCATCTCGCCGCTGAAGAACGCGCAGCGCATCCGCACGCCGCTGTTCGTCGCGCAAGGGCGGAACGATCCGCGCGTGCCGTGGACCGAGGCCGAGCAGATCGTCGCCGCGGTGCGCGGCAACGGCGCGCCGGTCTGGTACCTGCTGTTCGACGACGAAGGCCACGGCTTCCGCAAGAAACCGAACGCCGACTGGTTCGGCGCGGCGTCGGTACTGTTCTGGCAGAAGCACCTGCTGGACTGAAGCAGCCAGCCAAACCGGGCTGCGCTGCGCTCAGCGTGCCCGGGCCTGGTTGGCGACCGCCTCGGCCGCCTTCTTCGCCGCCTCGGCGTCACCGAGGTAGCGGTAAGACTTCACCGTCAGGTCTTCGCGCAGCTCGAACAGCAAGGGGATGCCGGTCGGGATGTTGAGGTCGATGATGTCCTTGTCGGACACCTGGTTCAGGTACTTGTAGAGCGCACGCAGCGAGTTGCCATGCGCGGTGACCAGCACCGTCTGGCCGGACTTGAGCTGCGGCGCGATCACGTCGTGCCAGTACGGCAGCACGCGCTCGAGCGTGGTCTTGAGCGACTCGGTGGCCGGCAGCACGGCCTGGTCGAGCTTGGCGTAGCGGCGGTCGTACTTGGGATGGCCGCCGTCGTGATCGTCCAGCGGCGGCGGCGGGATGTCGTAGGACCGGCGCCAGATCTTGACCTGCGCCTCGCCGTGCTTGGCGGTCGTTTCGGACTTGTCGAGCCCCTGCAATGCGCCGTAGTGGCGCTCGTTGAGGCGCCAGGTCTTCTGCACCGGCAGCCACTGCTGGTCCATGACGTCGAGCGCGGTGTGGAGCGTGTTGATCGCGCGCCGCAGCACCGAGGTATGGGCAACGTCGAACAGCAGGCCCTCGTCGCGCATCAGCTCGCCGGCCTTGACCGCCTCCTGGCGGCCCTGCTCGGTGATATCGACATCGACCCAGCCGGTGAAGCGGTTGTCGAGATTCCACTGGCTCTGGCCGTGGCGGAGTAGAACGAGCTTGCGCATGGCCGCGCTCCCTGTGCGTGTTGCAGTCATGTTACGTGGTTTTCGTCGGAGGACACCGCCATCAGCGCAGTGCCGCGGCGGGAAGATTGCGAAAGTAGTCGAGCGCCTGCGGATTGGCCAGCGCCTCGGTGTTCTTCACCGGCTCTCCATGCAGCAGGTTGCGCACCGCGAGCTCGGTGATCTTGCCGCTGATCGTGCGCGGCACTTCCGGGCACGCGAGCACTTTGGCCGGCACATGGCGCGGCGTGAGCTCGGCGCGGATCGCGCCCTTGATCCGGCGCGCCAGTTCCTCGGTCAGCGTCTGCCCGTCGCGCAGACGCACGAACAGGATCACGTCCTCGTCGCCGTCGTGGCGATGGCCGACGACGACCGATTCCAGGACTTCCGGCTGTGCATCGACGACGCGGTAGATCTCCGCGGTGCCGATGCGCACGCCGCCGGGGTTGAGCGTCGCGTCCGAGCGCCCGGTGATGACCAGGCCGCCATGCGCGGTGATCTCGGCGAAATCGCCGTGGTGCCAGATGCCCGGAAACCGCTCGAAGTAGGCGGCGCGGTAGCGGCTGCCGTCGGGATCGTTCCAGAAGCCGACCGGCATCGACGGGAACGGCCGCGTGCAGACCAGCTCGCCCGGCGCGCCGCGCAGCGACCGGCCGGCGTCGTCCACCACGTCCACCGCCATGCCCAGCCCGGCCCCCTGCAACTCACCCCGGTACACCGGCGACCACGGATTGCCGAGCGCAAAGCAGGACACGATGTCGGTGCCGCCGGAGATCGACGCGAGCTGCACGTCGGTCTTGATCGCACGATGCACATGATCGAACTGCTCGGGCGCCAGCGGCGAGCCGGTCGAGAACACGGTGCGCAGCGCGGACAGGTCGTGGTGCGCGGCCGGGGCATAGCCGGCCTTGTCGAGCGCGGACAGGTATTTGGGGCTGGTGCCGAACTGCGTCAGCCGTTCGGCCTGGGCCAGCGTCCACAACACCTCCGGCCCCGGATGGAAGGGTGAACCGTCGTAGAGCACCAGCGTCGCACCTGCCGCCAGCCCGGACACGAGCCAGTTCCACATCATCCAGCCACAGGTCGTGAAGAAGAACAGGCGGTCGCCGGGCTTGATGTCCGCGTGCAGCACCAGCTCCTTGAGATGCTGCAGCAGCGTGCCGCCGACCCCGTGGACGATGCACTTGGGTTTGCCGGTGGTGCCCGACGAATACAGGATGTACAGCGGCGCATCGAAATCCACCGGGGTGAAGCGCAGCGCCGCGTCGGGCAGACCGTAATCGGGCATGAGGACCGCATCCGGCAGCGGCGCCAGGTCCGGCACGTCTTCGAGGAACGGCACGATCACCAGGCGCACGAGGCTCGGCAGTGCGGCGCGGATCCGGGCGACGCGGTCGCGCGTGTCGATCGCCTTGCCGGCGTAGGTGTAGCCGTCGCAGGCGAACAGCACCTTGGGCTCGATCTGCCCGAAGCGTTCGAGCACGCCGGCTTCGCCGAAGTCCGGCGAACACGACGACCACACCGCGCCCAGGCTGGTCGCCGCGAGCATCGCGACGACCGCTTCGAGCGTGTTGGGCAGGAAGCCGGCGACGCGGTCGCCGGCGACGACACCGTCGGCCGCGAGTGCCGCCGCGACTGCAGCGACGCGCGTGCGCAGCGCATCGCGGCCGAGGACGCGGCGGCGGCCGCGCTCGTCGGTGGCGATGATCGCCGGGACCGCGCCGCGATGACGCAGCAGGTGCTCGGCGAAATTGAGCCGCGCACCCGGGAACCAGCGCGCACCCGGCATGCGCTGCGCATCCTCGAGCACGGTCCGCGGCGCCGTCTTGGCCTCGATGCCACAGAACGACCAGACCGCGCGCCAGAACTCGGCGGGATGCTCGATGGACCAGCGCCACAGGCCGCCGTAGTCCGGCGGCGCGAAGCCCAGTGGCGCAGCAAAACGCGTCAGATTGGCCGCGGCGATGCGTGCCGCGTCGGGTGCCCAGATCGGCGTGTCGGCGTGGCTCATGACGCGCTGCCGCCGGAGCCGCCGATGCGGCCGAGCCTGCTCGCCGGCGCCCGGCCGAGCCGCGCGCTGATCCAGCGCCCGGTGTCGATCAGCCGGTCGAGGTCGATGCCGGTGGCGATGCCCAGACCGTGCAGCATGTACACCAGATCCTCGGTGGCGACGTTACCGGACGCACCCTGCGCGTACGGGCAGCCGCCGAGCCCGGACACGCTGGCATCGACGACACGCGCGCCCTCTTCGAGACAGGCATAGACATTGGCGAGCGCCTGGCCGTAGGTGTCGTGGAAGTGCAGCGCGAGCCGCTCCGCGCCGACCGCTTCGGCACAGGCCCGGAACATCGCGCGCGCCCTGCCCGGCGTACCGACGCCGATGGTGTCGCCGAGCGAGATCTCGTAACAGCCCATCCGCGCGACGGCCCGTGTCACGCGCACGACCTCCGCCAGCGGCACGTCGCCCTGGTACGGGCAGCCGAGCACGGTGGAGACGTAGGCGCGCACCTTCAGGCCGTGCGCCAGCGCCATTTCGACGACCGGCGCCAGCCGCGTCAGCGACTCATCGACCGAGGCGTTGATGTTCCTGCGGTTGAACGCGTCGCTGGCCGCGGTGAACACCGCGATCTCGCCGGCGCCCGCCGCGAGCGCGCGCTCCAGACCCTGGACATTGGGCACCAGCACCGGATACGCGACGCCGTCGCGGCGCGTCAGGCCGGCGAGCACCTCGGCCGCATCGGCCATCTGCGGCACCCACCTGGGCGAAACGAAACTGGTCGCCTCGACGGTGCGCAGCCCGCAGTCCGCGAGGCGTTCGATCAGCTCGATCTTGGTCGCGGCCGGCACGGCCTGCGCTTCGTTCTGCAGGCCATCGCGCGGACCGACTTCGACGACGCGCACGCTGTCGGGGATCGGGGATCGCGAACCGGGAATCGTGGAAACGTCGGACATGGCGGTCGTTCTCCGATCAATTCTCCACGGCCGATTCCCGATTCCCGTCTTCTTCCAGATAGTGATTCTTCAGCCGCACATAGTGCTGCGCCGAATAGAGGAAGTGGTCGCGCTCCTGCGCGGTCAGTTCACGCGACGGCTGCGCGGGCGCGCCGCGGTACAGCCAGCCGGAGCGCAGCGTCTTGCCCGGCGTCACGACGCTGCCGGCCGCGAGCAGCACCTCGTCCTCGATCACGGCCCGGTCCATCACGATCGCGCCCATGCCGATCAGGCAGCGGTGACCGACGGTGCAGGCGTGCAGGATCACGTTGTGGCCGACGGTCACGTCGTCGCCGATACGCAGCGGCACGCCGCCGGGTGAATAGGGACCATCGTGGGTCACGTGCAGCACGCTGTTGTCCTGCACGTTGCTGCGTGCGCCGATGACGATGCGGTTGACGTCGCCACGGATCGACACCAGCGGCCAGACCGAGGCGTCATCGCCCAGCTCGACGTCGCCGATCAGCTGTGCCGACGGATCGACCCAGACCGCTGCACCGAGCCGGGGCCGGCGGCCGCGATAGGCGCGGATCATGGACTGGAGGCCGGCACCGGCGTCAGCAGCATGGGGGTGACGGGCTCGCTGTCGGGCACCGGCTCCGGCGTCGGCAGCGGCTGCGCCTCGACGCCATCGACGTCGTCCTGCTGCAACGGCGTCGCGCGCAGGTCGAGCTGCCGCCGCGCGCTGCGCGGCTGCTTGGAGATGCGCACGACGAACTCCTCGATGTTGTCGAGCACGTCGGCACGCCCGCGCAGATAGGACGCCAGCGCACCGATCACCATGTTGTGCGACAGCGAGTCGTAGATCACGGTCTCGACCGGCCCGCCGGCCTTGGCCACCGAACGAGCCAGGTTCTCGGTGTTGCTGACGGACAGCACTTCGTCGTTGCGGCCGTGGATCAGCAGCAGCGGCGGGTTCCGGCCATCGACATAGAAGATCGGCTGCGAGTACTGGAAGCGATCGACCGGACCGAACAGGTCGCGCAGGTCGGGCGCGGTGATCGGCATGAAGTCGTAAGCGCCGGCCAGGCCGATCATGCCGCGCAGCCACGCGCGGCTGCCGCCGACCTTCTTCAGGTACTCCTCGTTGAGCGCGAGCAGCGCGGCGATGTGCGCGCCGGACGAATGTCCCATGACGAACAGCTTGTCGGGGTCGCCGCCATAGGTCGCCGCATTGTCGCGCGCCCAGCGCAGCGCACGCGCGGCATCGTTGACGAACTCCGGGAAGCGCACGTCCGGATACTTGCGCACGTTGGGAATCAGCGTGACGAAGCCGCGCGAGGCCAGTGCCTGGCCGACGAACTCGAACTCGGACTTGTCGCGCAGCGTCCAGCGGCCGCCGTAGAAGAACACGATCACCGGCGCAGCGCTGGCCTGCGGCGGGTAATACACATCCAGGTCGAGTCCGAGCTTGCGGTCGTAAGGCAGGTTCACCGCGCCCTTGTAGCCGGTATCGGCGGCAAAACGGTTCACGACCTGCGGGGAACTGCAGCCGGACAGCACGAGGAACAGCAGCGCGAGCGGAGCGAGCCAGTGCGAAATCATCGGGTTGCGTCGTTTCATGGCGTGAGTATGGTAGCGCGTGCGGGCGAATTGAAGCATGCTGTCGCGCTTTACAGGGATACGACCGGTGGGGGCTGGTCTCTCATGCTCACGACTTTCATCTGGATCGCCGTATTGGCCGCGCTCGGCGTGTACGTGGTCATCCTCTACAACGGTCTGGTCACGCTCAAGCACGGCATCGGCAAGGCCTGGAGCAACATCGACGTGCTGCTCAAGCAGCGGCACGACGAGCTGCCCAAGCTGGTCGAGACCTGCAAGCAGTACATGCAGTTCGAGCGCGAGACGCTGGAGAAGGTCATGGCGGCGCGCGCCGCCGCCAACAGCGCGCGCGAGCACGGCGACGTCAAGGGCGTCGGTCAGGCCGAAAGCGCGATGCGCCTGGGGCTGGGCAACATCGTCGCCACCGTCGAGGCCTATCCGGAGCTCAAGGCCAACCAGTCGATCCAGCAACTGCTCGGCCGCATCACCGGCCTCGAAAACGCGATCGCCGACCGCCGCGAGTTCTACAACGAGGCGGTCAACATCAACAATGTCCGCATCGAGCAGTTTCCCGACGTGATCATCGCGCGCCTGTTCGGCTTCAAGGCGGCCGACCTGTTGGTGTTCGGCAGCGAGGAGAAGAAGGACGTGGACCTGCGCGAGTTGTTCCGCTCCTGATCCACGCCCCGGCCCGCGCATGGCCGCCTACGACGGAACGCTGGTCGCGCTGGCGCAGCGGATCGCGGCGCTGCCCGCCGAGGAATTCTGGCTGTGGACCGCCGCCGGCCTGGCTGCCGCGGTGATCGGCTTCGCCTCGGCGTTCATCGCGCTGCACAAGGCGCGGCTGATGGAGAACACGCCGACCTCGCGCATCCGTTCCGCCGCGCAGGGCTACGTCGAGCTGGAAGGGACCGCCCGCCTGCTGCCGGGCGAGGAGATCCGCGCACCCTTGAGCGGCAGGACCTGCTGCTGGTGGCGGTACCGCGTACAGAAATACGAGTCGCGCTGGCGCAACGGCCGGCGCAGCGGCGAGTGGCGCACGATCGACTCCGGCACCTCCGATGCGCTGTTCCTGCTGTCGGACCCGACCGGCGACTGCATCGTCGATCCGCACGGCGCCAGTGTGCAGCCGAGCATCCGCCAGTCCTGGCGCGGCCACACGCCGCGGCCCAACTTCGTGCCCGACAAGATCCCCTGGCTGCAGTTCGGCGACTACCAGTACGAGGAGGAGCGTCTGCAGATCGGCGATCCGCTGTATGCCCTGGGCGCATTCCGCACGCAGACGGCGCACCTGCAGCTCGACGAGACCGCCGACGTCAACGAACTGCTGCGCGACTGGAAAGCGGATCAGAAGGGCCTGCTGGCGCGCTTCGACGCCGACGGCGACGGCCGCATCGACGCGCGGGAATGGGAGACCGCGCGCCGCGCCGCAATCGCGCAGGTCCGCCAGGCGCATCTCGAACGTTCGCTGGACCCGGACATCCACGTGCTGTCACGTCCCGGCGACGGGCGGCCGTTTCTGCTCTCGACGCTGGCGCAGCAGGACCTCGTGCGCCGCCACCGCTGGATCGCCGCGGCCGCGCTCACCGGCTCGATCCTCGCCGGTGCGGGCAGCATCTTCTCGCTGACTGCGCGCGGCCTGTTCTGAGCATCCAAAGCTTCCGCCAATCAGCGGCTTAGGAAAAAATCACTGGAAAAGCACGGCCGCCGTCCCCACGATAGCGACCCCGCCCCCGCCGTTTCGTCCAGGCCGCCATGGACAATCCCCTGCTTTCCGCCGCCACCGGCAATGGTCTGCCGGCCTTCGACAGCATCCGCCCCGAACACGCCGAACCGGCGCTGGACGCGATCCTCGCGAACAATCGCGCCGCGCTCGCCGAACTGCTCGGGCGCGCCGGCGCGCCGGGCTGGCCCCCGACCTGGGACGGCCTGATCGAACCCCTGGAAGAACTCGGCGACCGCCTGCAGCGCGTCTGGGGCCCGGTCGCCCACCTGTTCAGCGTGCGCAGCACGCCGGAATGGCGCAAGGCCTACAACGACGGCCTGCCCAAGCTGACCGCCTACAGCATCGAGCTGTCGCAGTCCGAACCGCTGTTCCGCGCCTACCAGGCGCTGGCCGACAGCCCGGCATTCGCGTCCCTGACGGTGGCGCGGCGCAAGGTTGTCACCGACGCGCTGCGCGACTTCCGGCTGTCCGGCATCGGCCTGCCGGAGGACCAGAAGGCGCGCTACAAGGAACTGTCGCTGCGCCTGTCGGAGCTGCAGACGAAGTTCGAAGAACATCTGATGGACGCGATACAGGCCTGGAGCAAGCTCGTCACCGACGAGGCGCAACTCGCCGGCATGAGCGAGTCGGCGAAGCAGGCCGCGCGCGAGAAGGCGCAGGCCAGGAGTCTCGAAGGCTGGCTGCTGACGCTGGACTTCCCCAGCTACGACGCCGTCATCACCTATGCCGACGACCGTGCGCTGCGTCAGGAGATCTACACCGCCTACGCGACGCGCGCCTCCGACCAGGGCCCCCAGGCCGGCCGTTTCGACAACGGCGCGCTGATGACCGAGATCCTCGCGCTGCGCCACGAGCTCGCGCGCCTGCTCGATTTCGGCAACTACGCCGAGCTGTCGCTGGCGACCAAGATGGCGGAGTCGCCACAGCAGGTCGATGACTTCCTCGCCGACCTCGCGCGCCGCGCGAAGCCGCGCGCTCAGGCCGAGCTCGAGGAGCTGCGCGCCTTCGCCCGGCGCCGCGATGGCCTGACCGACTTCCAGCCCTGGGACGCCGCGTACTACTCCGAGAAGCTCAAGACCGAGACGCTCGGACTCTCCGAGGAGGAACTCCGGCCCTATTTCCCGCTGCCGGCGGTGCTGCGCGGCATGTTCGCGCTGGTCGAACGCCTGTACGGCATCCACATCGAGGCGGTGCCGGGCATCCCGACCTGGCATGCGGACGTCACGACCTGGGCGCTGCAGGATGCCAGCGGCGAACGCTTCGGCCTGTTCTATCTCGATCCCTATGCGCGCGAGGAAAAGCGCAGCGGCGCGTGGATGGATGAATGCCTCGGCCGGCGCCGCAACGGCGGCACATTGCAGCATCCGTCGGCCTATCTGGTCTGCAACTTCACCCCGCCCCTCGCCGGCAAGCCGGCGCTGCTGACCCACGACGAAGTCGTGACCCTGTTCCACGAGTTCGGTCACGGCCTGCATCACCTGATGACGCAGGTGGACGAGGCCTCGGTGTCCGGTATCCGCGGCGTGGCCTGGGACGCGGTCGAACTGCCGAGCCAGTTCATGGAGAACTGGTGCTACGACCCGGCGACGCTGCGCGGCTTTGCACGCCACTGGCAGAGTGGCGAACCGCTGCCGGACACGATGATCGGCAAGCTGCGCGCCTCGCGCATGTTCCAGTCCGGTCTCGCGACGCTGCGCCAGCTCGAGTTCGCCCTGTTCGACCTGCGCCTGCACCGCGACTACGACCCGGCGCGCGGCGCGCGCGTGCTGGAGACCATCGACGCGGTGCGCGACGAGGTCGCGGTGCTCAAGCCCCCCGCGTTCAACCGCATGCCGTGGAGCTTCTCGCACATCTTCGCCGGCGGCTATGCGGCGGGTTATTACAGCTACAAGTGGGCCGAGGTGTTGTCGGCGGATGCTTTCGCCGCCTTCGAGGAGACCGGCTTTTCGCCCGAGACCGGCATCCGCTTCCGCGACACGGTGCTCGCGCAGGGCGGTTCGAGGGAAGCGATGGAGCTGTTCATCGAGTTCCGCGGCCGCAAGCCCAGCATCGACGCGCTGCTGCGCCACAGCGGCCTGGCCGAGACCGCGACCGCCTGACCCGCGGCCCCTGACCTGGATCATGTCGCCGGCGACGCCGGCGGCGTTAGGGTGTGCGCATGGATCCGGCGCACCTTCCTGGCCAGAACAAGAAGCACCTGACCCGCTGGCTGCTGCTGGCCTGCATCGCGGCAATGCCGGCACGCGCGGCCGAAGCACCGCCGCCGCCACCCGACGACACCCAGTTCGCGGCGTGGGTGCGCGCGATGAAGTCGGAACCGCTCGGCCCGTTCCAGGGCGTCCGCTGGTTCTGCGCCGACGGCACGATCCAGCCGCCGCGCGAGTATGCCTGCCGCGAGCACGGCGGCGGCCGTCAGTCGGGACAGCGCGACGTGCGCGCCGAGACGATGCGCGCCGCCGGCATCCCGCTGGCGAACGTGCTGTCCGAACTGACGCCGGAAGCCGCGCTGGCCGACGACGCCCGGCTGCTCAAGGCCGCGCTGGTCGAACAGTTCCTGGTCGCGATCGATGACGGCTGGATCCTGCGCCGCGCGCGCTACGTGCGCGGCGTGTTCCAGGCCGAGGACGAGGCGGCCGCCGCGCGCGGCATCCTGCTCGAACTGGCACGCGATCCACGCGTGGCCGAGGCGCGCTACCCGCTGCTGCGCGAGGCCGTGCGCCTGCTGCCACGCCCGATCGCGTCCGGCAGCTTCACCGAAGTGCGTGCGCTCGCCGACGAACTGGGACGACGCGACGCCGACTTCATCGACCTGCGCAACCTGATCCATTCGCGCCCGGCCGCCGACCAGGCGCAACGCGTGCGTGAACATGCGCGCCGCCATGCGCAGGACGAGCTGCGCCAGGGATTCGAGACGCTGGCCCGCGCGATCGACGCGGCCTTCGCCCACGCGACACTGGCCGCGCAGCTCGAACGCAGCGCCGCGGCGCTCGGCGACTCCGGACTGCAGGCACTGGCCGCGCGCTACCACGGCAGCGTCGATGCGCAGCAACAGCTGGAGACCCTCACCAACATCCTCGCGCGCATCCGCGACGCGATGCCGGGCTATACCGCCGCACGGCGGCTGCGCGCGATGGAGCTGTCGCTGGCGGCCGAGGACGCGGCCTTTGCCGTCGCGCGCCAGCCGGCCGGCCCGGGCGCGGACAGCCGGCGCGCCCGGCTGCGCGCGCTGCTGCCGATGGTGGACGGCCTGTATGGCAGCGGCCTGCTCACGCAGCGCGAGCGGCGCGAACTGCGGCAGGCGTTGCGGACGCTGACCGAGGCGCAGGCGGTGAGCGTCGGCGGCTACCGCGACGCGCTCGCGGTGCTCGGCCGCGCGCCCGGCTGGGCGATGCGGCGCCTGAGCTTCCATTTCCAGCCGATGCTGCGCAGCTTCGCGCGCGTCGAGCCGCGCGCCGAGGACTACATCGCCGATCGCCTGCACGCCAGCCTGATGCTCGGCTACGGGGAGCGCCTGGAACCTCTGATCGCCGATGGCGACCGCCTCGCCGGCGTACAACACGAGCTTTTCGGACAACCGGTATCCGGCGGCCTGCGTGCACTCAACCCGGGCGTGGCACGCGGCCCGCTGCGGACACTGGCCGAAGCGCGCGACACCGGCGCGGAACTGCCGATCGTGCTGGCGGCGGAGACGACCGCCGAGCTGCCGGCGGTCGCCGGCATCCTCACCGAATCGGCGGGCAACGCGCTGTCGCACGTCCAGATGCTTGCGCGCAACCTCGGCCTGCCCAACGTCGTCGTCGCTACGCAGCACCTCGCTGCGCTGCGCAGGCAGCTGGGCACGCGCATCGTGCTGGTGGCCAGCCCCGGCGGCACGGTACGCATCGCCGCCGATGGCCCGGACTGGGAGCCCTGGTTTCCGAAAGCGGCACAGCGGCCGGCGCGCATCGAGGTGGATACGACGCGACTGGACCTGGAGCTGCGCCGCCCGGTCGCGCTCGCCGAACTGCGCGCCGCCGATGCCGGACGGATCGTCGGACCGAAGGCCGCGCACCTCGGCGAGCTCGCCGCACGCTACCCGGATCAGGTGTCGCCCGCGCTGGCGATCCCGTTCGGCGTCTATCGCAGTCTGCTCGACCGCACCGCGCCGGATGGCCAGCAGAGCATGTTCGACTGGCTGCAGCTGCAGCACCGCCTGATCGCCGAGATCGACGATCCCGCGCAGCGGGCGGCGGCACTGCGCGCCTTCCTGCAGACCGCGCGCGACTGGTTCGCGCAGGTCGAGTTCCCGGCCGGCCTGGTCGATCGGCTGCGCACCGATGCCGAGGCCCTGTTCGGCGCCGATGGCGGCTACGGCGTGTACGTGCGCTCGGACACCAACCTGGAGGACCTGCCGGCCTTCAGCGGGGCCGGCCTCAACCGCACGGTGCCCAACGTCGTCGGCTTCGACGCCGTGCTCGATGCGATCCGCAACGTCTGGGCCTCGCCGTTCACCGAACGCGCCTACAGCTGGCGCCAGCTGGCGATGGATCGCCCGGAGCAGGTCTATGTCTCGGTGCTGCTGCACAAGACCGTCGCCAGCGAAAAATCCGGCGTGATGGTCACCGCCGATCCGGACAGCGGCGATCCCGGCACGATCTTCGTCAGCGCCAACGAGGGCGCCGGCGGCGCGGTCGATGGACAGTCCGCGGAGAGCCTGCGCGTGCGCCTGGTGGACGGACGCGTCGATCTGGTCGCCTCCGCCACCGAGCCGACACGACGGATCACGCTGCGCGAGGGCGGCCTGCGCGATGTGCCGGCCAGCGGCGACGACTTCCTGCTCACGCAGGCCGAGATGAACCAGCTGATGCGGCTCGCGCGGGACATCCCCCGCAACAGCCCGGAACTGCGCGACGCCGCCGGCGGCCCGGCACCGGCGGACGTCGAATTCGCCTTCGCCGGCGGCAGGCTCTACCTGCTGCAGATGCGTCCTTTCCTGCAGGGCGCGCGGGCACAGCGCCACGTGCTGCTACGCGCCCTCGACGCCAGCCTGGTCGCGGCGCGCGACAACGCCGTCGCACTGGACGAGCCGCCATGAACGCCGCACTGCGCGTCGCCGCGCTGACGCTGCTGAGCACGTCGGCGGCGGTCGGCATCGGCTATCCGCTCGACGGCTATGACTACACCGGCATCCGCCGCCTCGAACACACGCGCACGCTGCAGGCGCAGCGTGCCGTGCTGCCGCCCGGTGCGACGCTGCCGATGGATGCCGTCGTTCCCAGCGGCATCGACGCGACGACGCTGCCCGCGCCCGATCCGGACTGGAGCGCGGAGTTGACGCGCATGCTCGGCGACGATGCGGACCGCTACGGCGTCGCGGTGCTCGACCTCAGCGATCCTGCGCACCTGCGCTATGCCGCACACCAGCCGGACTATCGCGCCAACGTCGGCAGCGTCGGCAAGGTGCTGGTGCTGCTGGCGTGGATGCACAAGCTCGCCGACTGGTACCCGCAGGACATCGCCGCGCGCGAACGCGTGCTGCGCGATACCCGTGTCGTCGCCGACGGCTACATCGACTACGACGTGCACAAGGTGCCGATCCATACCGTCGGCGCCGGTCCGGCGCGCTGGCGCACGCTGCACCACGGTGACGAAGGTTCTCTGTGGGAGTACATGGACTGGATGATCTCGGCCAGTTCGAACGCCGCGGGCAGCATGGTGATGCAGCAGCTCGCCGCGGCAGAGCGCTTCGGCCCCGGTTTCGCCAGCGGCGCTGAGCCGGCCGCCGCGCGTCTGGCGACACTGAGCGCAGCCGCGCGCGGCCGTGCGATGCTCGACGCCATGCTGCGGCCGCTCGCCGCGGTCGGGCTCGATCCGCAGCGCATCCGCCAGACCAGCCTGTTCACCCACCGCGGCAAGCGGCTGATGCCGGGACAGTCGAGCTACGCGACACCGCGCGACCTGCTGCAGCTGCTGGCGCTGATCGAAGCCAAGCGCTTCGTCGATCCTTGGAGCAGCAGAGAAGCCAAGCGCCTGCTCTATACCACGCAGAAGCGCATCCGCTATGCCTCGCATCCGGTGCTCAACCCGGCGGCCGTTTACTTCAAGTCGGGCTCGCTCTACATCTGCGAACCGGAGCCCGGCTACGTCTGCGGCAAGTACCGCGGCAACAAGATCAACCAGCTCGCGTCGCTGGCGCTGGTCGAGTATCCGGCGCAGGCGCCGAAGCTGCGCTACGCCGTCGCCGTGATGTCGAACGTGCTGCGCAAGAATTCCGCGGTCGCGCATCAGACGCTGGCGCTGCGCATCCACCGCATGGTCGAAGCCCGCCACGCCGCGGCGCTCAGGGACGTGCCAGCCGCGGACCTGCCACCGGCGACGCAGGCGGACGCGGAGGGGCGCGGTGCCGATGAAGACTGAAAGCCGGACGCGCGGACTGCGCGCGCTGGCCCTGTTCGCCGACTTCCTGCTGGTGATCCTGGCCTACTACCAGATCAAGCCGGCGAGCCGCTCGCTGTACCTGGAGCACTTTTCCGCCGCGCAACTACCCTATGTCTGGGTGCTGTCGGCGCTGGTGCTGGGCGCGCTGATGCCCGCGTATGCGAAGCTGGTGAGCCGGGTGTCACGGCCGCGGCTGGTGGTCGGCACCTGTCTGGGCTTCGCGCTGCTGCTGCTGGTGTTCCGCCTGTGGATCGGCGGACCGGTCGCCGCGGTATGCTTCTACGTGTTCGTGGACATCCTGTCCGTCGCACTGGTCGAGCAGTTCTGGAGCCTGACCAATGCCGCGTTCCCGACGCGTCAGGGCCGCCGCTGGTTCGGCGCGATCGGCGCCGGCGGCCTGGTCGGCGGCATGACCGGCGGCTGGCTCGCGCAGGCACTGCTGACGCAGGCGGGTCTGAGCACGGTCGATCTGCTGTTCGTCTCCGCGGCGCTGATCGTGCTGGTCGCGGCATTCTCGGCGGTTCTGGTGCGCAGCGGCGTACTCGCCGAGCAGCCGGGCGCGTCCGCGCTGCCGGGCCTGCCCGAGCGCCCGGCCCTGCGCGACTGGCTCGGCAACCGCTACCTGCTGACGATCACCGCGGTGCTGCTGCTGGCCCAGGTCGTCGAACCGATCGTCGAGTACCAGTTCATGCACTACGTGCAGCACGAGTTTCCGGAGCGCGAGACGCGCACCGCGTACCTGTCCGGTTTTCTGTCGCTGCTCAACGCGGTGGCACTGGGCGTCAATCTGGTGGTCACGCCGCTGGTGCTGCGCGCGCTCGGCGCGATCGGCGGCCTGCTCGCGCAGCCGCTGACGCTCGGGCTGTTTTCCTTCCTGTACCTGCTGCAGCCCGGACTGAACAGCGGCGCCGCGATGAAGATCTCCGACCGCGGCCTGTCGTACTCGCTCAACCGCGCGGCCAAGGAACTGCTTTACGTGCCGGTAGCGCCGGATCTGATTTTCAAGCTCAAGGCCTGGATCGACATGTTCGGCTACCGCGCCTTCAAGGTGCTGGGAGCGAGCGCGATTCTGCTGCTGACCGAATGGACGCACTGGCTGGTCGCGCCAGCGGCGTACAGCTACTTCACGATTCCCGCGGCGCTGCTGTGGATCGCACTGGTGCTGAGCCTGGCGCGTCCGTACCGCGCGCTCACCGCACAGGAGGCGCAGAACCGGGAGCGATGAGCGCGTCGGCGGCGAGCGCGAGCTGCTCCAGCCACTGCGCGCCCTGCTCGGCGTGCGACAGTGCGACGATGATGTAGCGCTTGCCGTCGTGCTCGACCAGCGCGCTGTCGCAGTGATAGTCGCGCCAGGTGCCGGACTTGCGGTACAGCGCCGCCTGCGGATAGCTGGCCTTGATCGCCTTGACGAACTTGTGGTCGATCGCCGGCTTGCCCATGATCTCCTTCATCGCGTGCGAAGCCGCGGGCGAGACCAGACGTCCGGTTTCGAGCAGGTAATAGAAGCGCGCGGCCTGGTAGGCCGAGGCGCCGTGCGAAAGATTGAACAGCGGGTCGCGCCGGTACGCCTCGCCGGGGCCATAGGGCTTGCCGACCCACAAGCCGCCGCCGTGGTCACGGTCGTAGAGCGCGTAGCGTTCGGAGCTGAGCAGCTCGGCGAGATAGTCGGGGCCGACCTGCTCGAACACGCGGGTCGCCGCCGTGTTCGACGAGCGACGGATCATGTCCTCCAGGTCGCGGCGCAGTTCCGGCGTCAGCGTCAGCGTGCCGTCCTCGATGCGCGCGAACGCACCGAGCAGGATCGCGATCTTCGGCAGGCTCGCGCCATAGACCATGTCGCCGTCGTTGAGGCCGGCATAGCGCGGCGCCGCGGGATCGGCGAGATCGACCAGCGCCACCGACAGCTGCCTGCGCGCGATCGCGTGCGTGAGGCCGAGGCGCTCGACCGCGCCACTGAGCGCCGTCTGCAGCCGCGCATCGCGGGCGGCGTCCAGATCCGCGGATTCCGGCGCCGCGACTGCGAGCAGCGGCAGACACACGAACAAAGCGGCGCACCAGCGCCCGAGCAGGCTGCTCATTCCACACGTCCTCGATCCATCCCAACCTGCCGCTGCGGGCACTCCCTCTCGGTTTCCGCGGCCCGGGACCGGCAGTCCCGCGGCACACGCCCTAGATGTTTTATCCCGCGGCCTGTGTACTGTGCCCGCCGGCACCGCCCCCGGTCAAGCCGCGGCGGGTCACGGCACCCTTTTCAATCAACTACTTGGGCGATTAGGCCAAATCTACCTGCGGGCGGTCGCGGGTCATGCGGGCCGCACTTCCCGCGCGGCGATTTCCCGGTCCTCGTCATCGACGGTGACCAGCCGCACGGTGAACCCCCACAGCCGCGCGAGATGCTTGAGCACCTCCTCGGCGGCGTCGTCCAGCGGACGACCCCGATGCTGGCGATGCCGCAGCGTCAGCGAACGGTCGCCGCGGCGCGCGTAGTGCACGATCTGCACGTCGGGAATCTGGTTGTCGCGGTTGTACTGCGCGGCCATCAGCCGGCGCAGCCGACGGTAGCCCTCGTCGTTGTGGATCGCGTCGATCACCAGTTCGTCCTCATCCTCGTGATCGGCGACCGCAAACAGACGAAACTCGCGCATCAGGCGGGGACTCAGGTACTGGCCGATGAAGGACTCGTCCTTGTAGTTGCGCATCGCGAAGTCCAGCACCTTGCGCCACTCGCCTCCGGCGATATCGGGGAACCAGCGCCGGTCCTCCTCCGTCGGGTTCTCGCAGATGCGGCGCAGATCGGTGAACATCGCATAGCCGAGCGCGTAGGGATTGAGGCCGCCATAGCCGCGCTGGTCGTAGCCGCGCTGGGTGATGACGTTGGTGTGCGAAGTGAGCACTTCGAGCATGAAGCCGGCATCGACCCGGCCCTTGTCGAACAGGCGGTTGAGGATGGTGTAGTGCCAGAACGTGGCCCAGCCCTCGTTCATGACCTTGGTCTGGCCCTGCGGATAGAAGTACTGCGCCATCTTGCGCACGATGCGCACGATCTCGCTCTGCCACGGCTCCAGGCGCGGCGAGTTCTTCTCGACGAAGTACAGCAGGTTCTCCTGCGGCTCGGCGGGGAACGGCCGCTCGGCGCGGTGCCCCTTGCGGTCATGATTGCGCGATCGCTTCGGCACCGTGCGCCAGATCTCGTCGAACTGCTTCCAGGCGTGCTTCTCGCGCTCGATCTGGCGCTGCTGCTCCTCTTCGACCGACAGCGGCGCGGGATGGTGGTAGCGATCGACGCCGTGGCTCATCAGCGCGTGGCAGGAGTCGAGGATCTCCTCGACGGCCTCCTCGCCGTAGCGTTCCTCACACTGCGTGACGTATTTCTTGGCGAACACCATGTAGTCGATGATCGCCGAGGCATCGGTCCACTGCCGGAACAGATAATTGCCCTTGAAGAACGAGTTGTGTCCGTAGCAGGCGTGCGCGATGACCAGCGCCTGCATCGGCATCGTGTTCTCCTCCATCAGGTACGCGATGCAGGGATTGGAGTTGATGACGATCTCGTAGGCGAGACCCTGATGACCCTTGCGGTAGGAATGCTCGTTGCGGATGAACTCCTTGCCGAAACTCCAGTGCGGATAGCCGATCGGCAGGCCCAGCGACGCGTAGGCATCCAGCATCTGCTCGGAGGCGATCACCTCGATCTGGTTCGGATAGCAGTCCAGGCCGAACTCGCCGACCGCGATCTCCTTGATCGCGCGGTCGTAGCTGTCGAGCAGTTCGAAGGTCCACTCCGAGCCGGTGGACAGCGGCCGCGCCGCGAGCGCGCCGCCCATCAGGCCGTCTCCTTGTGGAACAGCTCGCGCAGGACCGGATAAATCTCGTTGCGTGCGATCACGCTCTTCATCGCGAAGCGCGGATCGTCGATGCGCGCATAGGCATGCGCCAGCGGACCGGCATGATCGGCTTCGTCGGGCACCTCGACATAGGCGAAGTAACGCAGGAGCGGCAGCAGACGGTCGTTGAGGAACGCGCGGCTCTTCTCGGGGTCGGCGCCGAAGGCGTCGCCGTCCGACACCTGCGCGCCATAGATGTTCCAGCTCGACGGGTCGTAGCGCGCCTCGATGATCTCGTCCATCAGCTTGAGCGCCGACAGCACCACGGTGCCGCCGCTCTGGGTGCCATAGAAGAAGGTCTGTTCGTCCACCTCCTGCGCATTGTCGGTGTGGCGGATGAACACCAGCTCGACGCGCTCGTACTTGCGCGACAGGAACAGGTACAGCAGCGTGAAGAAACGCTTGGCCAGGTCCTTCTTCTCCTCGGTCATCGACGCCGACACGTCCATCAGGCAGAACATCGCCGCGCGTGCGACCGGTTGCGGCTCGCGCACGCGATGGCGGAAACGCAGGTCGAACTCGTCGAGGAACGGGACGTGCTCCAGCTTCTTGCGCAGCAGTTCGGCGCGTTCGAGCAGCTGCGGTGTCGGCGCGGACTCGATCTGCGCCTCGACGTCCGCCAGCTCCTGCGCCACCGCGCCACGCACGGCGATGCGCCGCGCGCTGGCGTTGCGCAGAGAACGCAGGATCGCCAGATTCGCCGGCACGCCGCTGGGCGTGTAGCCGGCGCGCCGCCACTGATACTCGCGCACGTCGCCGAGCACGTTGCGCGCCAGTCGCGGCAGCTCGAGGTCGTCGAAGAACAGGTTCATGAACTCTTCGCGCGACAGGCTGAAGACGAAGTCGTCTTCCGACTCGCCTTCGCCGTGGCCGCCGGCCCCGCCCGCCCCGGACGGCGGTCGCGGCAGGCGGTCACCAGGAGAAAAACTGTGATTGCCGGCATGCACGACCTCGCGGTCGCCGCCCTGGCCGTGCCGGAACGTCGGTTCGGAAATGTCCTTGATCGGGATGTTGACCTTGCCGCCCTGCTCCATGTCGGTGATCGAGCGCTTCGACACCATCTCATCGACCGAGTGCTGGATCTGCGACTTGTAACGCCGCAGGAAACGGCTGCGGTTGACCGCGTTCTTGTTGCGGTCGTTGAGCCGCCTATCGATGATGATCGACATGGCCGCCGCGGCCGGCGACTACTGCGACTTGCGCACGCGCAGGTACCACTCCGACAGCAGGCGCACCTGCTTCTCGGTGTAGCCCTTGGCGACCATGCGGCCGACGAAATTCTGATGCTTCTTCTGATCCTCGGCCGAGGCCTTGGCGTTGAACGAGATCACCGGCAGCAGTTCCTCGGTCGAGGAGAACATCTTCTTCTCGATCACCTCGCGCAGCTTCTCGTAGCTGGTCCATTCCGGCTTCTTGCCGCCGGACTGCGCGCGCGCGCGCAGCACGAAGTTGACGATCTCGTTGCGGAAATCCTTGGGGTTGGCGATGCCGGCCGGCTTCTCGATCTTCTCCAGCTCGGTGTTCAGCGCCGCGCGGTCGAAGGACTCGCCGGTCTCTGGATCGCGGTAATCCTCGTCCTGGATCCAGTAGTCGGCGAAGGTGACATAGCGGTCGAAGATGTTCTGGCCGTACTCGCCGTAGGACTCCAGGTAGGCGGTCTGGATCTCCTTGCCGATGAACTCCGCGTAACGCGGCGCGAGCCAGGCCTTGATGAATTCCAGGTAACGGCGCTGCTTGTCCTCGGGCAGGTGCTCGCGCAGGATGCGCTGCTCCAGCACGTACATCAGGTGCACCGGATTGGCGGCGACCTCGGTCTGGTCGTAGTTGAAGGTCGCCGACAGCACCTTGTAGGCGAAGCGCGTGGACATGCCGTCCATGCCCTCGTCCACGCCGGCGTAGTCGCGGTACTCCTGCAGCGACTTCGCCGCCGGATCGGTGTCCTTCAGGTTCTCGCCGTCATAGACGCGCATCTTCGAGTAGATGCTGGAATTCTCCGGCTCCTTGAGGCGCGTGAGCACCGACCACTGCGCCATCATCTCCAGCGTGCCGGGGGCGCAGGGCGCGTTGGCCAGCGAGCTGTTGCGCAGCAGCTTCTCGTAGATCTTCTCCTCCTCGGAGACCTGCAGGCAGTAGGGCACCTTGACGATATAGACGCGGTCGAGAAAGGCCTCGTTGTGCTTGTTGTTGCGGAACGACTGCCACTCGGACTCGTTCGAGTGCGCCAGGATGATGCCGTTGAACGGGATCGCCGAGAATCCTTCGGTGCCCTTGAAATTGCCCTCCTGGGTCGCGGTCAGCAGCGGGTGCAGCATCTTGATCGGCGCCTTGAACATCTCGACGAACTCGAGCAGGCCCTGGTTCGCCAGGCACAGGCCGCCCGAGTAGGAATACGCGTCCGGATCGTCCTGCGCATAGGTTTCGAGCTTGCGGATATCGACCTTGCCGACCAGCGACGAGATGTCTTGGTTGTTCTCGTCGCCCGGTTCGGTCTTGGTGATCGCGATCTGCTTGAGCACCGAAGGCTGCACGCGCACCACCCGGAACTTGCTGATGTCGCCGTCGAACTCGCCTAGGCGCTTGATCGCCCACGGCGAAGCGATGCCGGTCAGGTAGCGCCGCGGAATGTCGAACTCCTTCTCCAGCATCGCCGCATCCCGCTCCGGCGAGAACAGCCCCAGCGGCGACTCGTTGATCGGCGAGCCCTTGAGGGCGTAGATCGGATGCACCTCCATCAGGCTCTTGAGGCGCTCGGCGATCGACGACTTGCCGCCGCCGACCGGACCCAGCAGGTAGAGGATCTGCTTGCGCTCTTCCAGTCCCTGCGCCGCATGCTTGAAGTACGCGACGATCTGCGCGATCACGTCCTCCATGCCGTAGAACTCGCGGAACGCCGGATAGCGGCGGATGACGCGGTTGGAAAAGATGCGCGACAGCCGGGCGTCGTTGCGCGTGTCGATCACCTCGGGCTCGCCGATCGCCGCGAGCATGCGCTCGGCCGGCGTGGCGTAGGCCATCGGATCGCGCTTGCACAGCTGGAGATAGTCGAGCAGCGACATCTCCTCCTCGCGCGCTTTCAGATAGTGACTGCGAAAGCTTTCCACAATGCTCATCAGCGACCTCCATTCGAAGGCGATTCCGACTTCGCGAGTGGCTATCAGAGTACGCCGCCTCGGAACTCCGTGCACGCGCCCGCGTCCAATGCGGACATGCGGTTTCCGTGCCAAACCCTGCACGCTCGCGAACGATCACGCCCGTCCGCGATAGCAGACATGCAATTTCCGGGCGGGTTCATCGGCGATCCCCCGCAAGGCCATGCCGACCTGACCAACGGCAGCCTGCGCGGCTATCCTTGTCTGATGAAGATCGCGACCTGGAACGTGAACTCGCTGCGCGTGCGGCTGCCGCACCTGCTCGACTGGCTCCGGCAGCAGCCGATCGACGTGATCGGACTGCAGGAGACCAAGCTCGTCGATGACGCCTTTCCCTTCGATGCACTCAAGGCCGCCGGCTTCGACGCGGTCCATAACGGCCAGAAGACCTACAACGGCGTCGCCCTGCTGTCGCGCCAGCCCCTGCAGGACGTCGCCCGCGATCTGCCGGGATTCGATGGCGAGCAGAAGCGTGTGATCGCGGCCACCATCGGCGGCGTGCGCGTGGTCAACGTCTATGTCGTCAACGGCCAGGCGGTGGGCAGCGACAAGTACGCATACAAGCTGCGGTTTCTCTCGGCGCTGCGCGACTACCTCGCCGGCGAGCTGGCGCGCCATCCGCAGCTCGTGGTGATGGGTGACTTCAACATCGCCCCGGCGCCCGAGGACACCCACGATCCGCAGCTCTGGGAGGGACAGATCCTGTGCTCGGAAGCGGAGCGCGAGGGCTTGCGCGCGCTGCTGGCGCTCGGCCTGCGCGACTGCTTCCGCCTCTTCGAGCAGCCGCCGGCGAGCTTCACCTGGTGGGACTACCGGCAGGCCGCCTTCCGCCGCAACATGGGCCTGCGCATCGACCACATCCTCGTGTCCGCGGCGCTGGCGGCGCACTGCACGGCCTGCACGGTCGATGTTGCGCCGCGCAAGCTGGAACGGCCCTCCGACCACGCGCCGGTGATCGCCGAATTTCCGACACCGTCAAGCGCGAATTGAGCAGCAGTTCACTGTTCACGCCGACGCCGGCAGGTCTAACATTGACCGGGTTCACACCGCGAAGCGCCGGAGGCGCGCGATGACCCAGCGGCGGCGCAACCATTACGACGTCACCGACACGGTGCGCATCTCGCATCCGCGCGACGTGTACGCAGCCGTCGGCCGGCTGCTGACGGCGCTCTATCCCGACCTGCCGCTGGCGCCACTGCAGCGCGCCTTCGACACTTTTTCCAGCTTGTACGCCGGCACGCTGCCGGGCTATGTCGGCTGCGACACCTGGTATCACGATGCGCAGCACAGCCTGGATTGCGCGCTGGCGATGGCGCGCCTGCTCGACGGCTACGAGCGCGAGGTACCGGCCAGCGAACGGCTCGGACCGCGCCGCGCCACACTGGGCATCATCATCGCCCTGTTCCACGACGCCGGGTACATCCGCCGCACCGACGACGCTGCCCGCAACGGCGCCGAGTACACGCTGACCCACGTGCGGCGCAGCGGCGATTTCCTCGCCGGCTTCCTGCCGACGGTCGGCTTCGGTGCCGAGGCGCGCCTGGCCTCACGGCTGGTGCACTTCACCGGCTACGAGATCGCGCTCGACCAGATCCGCGTCGCGGCGCACAAGGACCGCCTGCTCGGCTTCATGCTCGGCACTGCCGACATCCTCGCGCAGACCGCGGACCGCTGCTACCTGGAGAAATGCCGCGACTTCCTGTTCCGCGAATTCTCGCTGTGCGGGCTGGCCGGCGATGGCCATCGCTCGATCTACCGCTCGGCGCAGGATCTCCTGGAGAAGACGCCGGAATTCAACCGCAGGCTGTGGGACGAACGCCTCGACGGCTATTTCCAGGGCATCCACCGCTATCTGGACGCGCACTTCGGCGGCCCCAACCCCTACGTGCAGACGATCGACGAGCACCTGAAACGGGTGGCACGTCTGACACGGCAGGGGCGGCTCGGCGATCTCCGGCGGCGTCCGCAGGCGATCAATGCCGAGCGCCTGCGCCGGATCGTCGGCAGTAGCCGGCCGCGACGCCCGCTGCGCGCCGCGCCACGGCGTACCGCGACACTGGCGCGGGGCGCGTAAGGCTCACTCGAACGCGATCGGCACGGTCAGCTGCAGCGGCCGCGGCGGACGCGGCACCGGCGCCGCACGCCGCAGCAGGTCCAGCGCCTCGGCATCGAGGTATGGATCGCCGCTGCTCTGTTGCAGCGCCAGTGCCGCCACAGCGCCGTCGCCATCGACGCGGAAACGGACGACGGCGGTGCGCGGGCCTGCCGTCTGCGCCTGGAGCGGGCGCCGGAACCGCTGCAGGTGGACGCGCAGCTCCGCGTAATAGCCGCCACGACCGCCGCCACCCGCATCGCGGATCTGCTGCGCCGCGGCCGCCGTCGGGGTGTCCGCGGCCGGCGCCGCGATTGACACCGCCCCCGGACGCTGGACCGGTGCCGAAAAGCGCAGCTCGTAGACCGTGACCCTGTCGCGGCCGGCGCCGCGCCCCGTCCCCGGCGTGTCCTGGCCGTAGGCCCGCCCGTCCGGCGCGCCGATGCGCAGCAGCGGCAGGTGCAGCAGCAGCGCGATGCCCAGGGCCAGCGGCCAGCGCCGATCGATCGTCCGCGTCATGGCGCGTTCGTCACCAGCATCAGTACGCGCCGCGCACCGGCCGCGTGCAGGATGCCGATGACCGCGATCGTGCGCACCGCAGACACGGAGGGATGCGCCTGCAGCCGCACGCCATCCGCCTGCGTGCGCCGCAGCCACTCGCCGAGCTGCGCGTCCGCGAGCGGATCGGGACCCGCGGCCAGCCGCCCGTCCGCGTCCAGCGTGAGCAGCGGCAGGCCACTGCGGTCGGGCGCGCCGGCGGCGCTGCGCGGCAGCTCGGCCCCGCGCACCCCAGCCGGCGCGAAGCGCACCAGCATCAGGAAGAACGCCAGCAGCAACAGGACGACGTTGAGGATCGGCAGCATGTCGGCCACCGGGCGCGGCCGCAGCGTCCGGCGCAGCCTCATGCCGCCCCCGCGAGCTCGACGCCGAGGCCGGCGGCGCGCAAGGCATCGAAGGCCTGCAACAGATCCTGCAGCCGCGCCGCCGGCTCGGCCGCCAGCGGCACGCTCCGTGCGCGCCGCGCGTGCAGCTCGGCGGCGAGTTCGGCCGCCGCCCACTCGCGGCCCGCCCAGCGCAGGCGCCCGCCGCGCAGCACGACGGCTTCCGCGGGCGCGGCGGCCGCCGGATCGACGGACGGGCCCATCTGCAGATCGAGCGCGCGGGGCGGCGGCGGCCGCGCCGCCAGCATGAAGAAGAACAGCAGGATGAACACCACGTCCACCAGCGCGGTCAGTCCGGGGACCACGCGGCGCTGCGCGCCCCGATCAAGCCGCATGGCGCCACTGCGCGCGCGGCTGCGTGAACAGCCGGGTCAGCTCCATCTCCAGCGCCAGGCGCTGGTCATCGACGAGCCGCTCCAGCGCACCGAGCGCCGCGATCACCGGGATCGCGATCGCCAGCCCGGCCGCGGTGGTCAGCAGCGCCTGCCAGATGCCCGCAGCCAGCAGCGCCGGCTGCACGTCGCCGCCGGCATCCTGGAGCGCGCGGAACGAGTCGATCATGCCCAGTACGGTGCCGAACAGGCCCAGCAGCGGCGAGAGCTGGGCGATGACTTCGAGAAGGCGCAGGCCCCTGCGCAGGCGCTCCAGCGCCGCGGCCGCAGCCTGCTCGGTGCGTTCACGCGCCTGCGCCTCGCTGACCCCGGGGTCGGCGAGCGCGGCCAGCGCGGCCGCGAGCACCGCAGCCAGCGGCGAACGCTCGGCGCCCAGCTGCGCCAGCGCCAGATCGACGCGCGCATGGCGCCACGCCGGCGACAGGCGCGTGTAGCGCCATTCCCACAGTTCCCAGAACTTGACGATCGCCACCGTCGCGGCCGCCAGCGACAGCACGAGCAGCAGCGCCATCGGCAATCCGCCCAGCCGCAGCCATTCGAGCAGCATCGCTAAGGCTCCGGTGGTGCGACCGGCATGGACCGCTGCACGCCGGCCGCGCCGACGCCGCGCGGATCGCTGGCCGCCTCGAGCCGGTCGGCCTGCACGTCCCAGGCCACGACCTGCAGGTTGCCCCAGGGCTGTTCCAGCATCCGCAGATCGTGGCCGAGCTGGCGCAGACCCTCGACGTCGCCGGCATAGCCCGGCTCGATCTGCACGATATCGGGCAGATACTGGTGATGCAGGCGGGGCTGCGCGACGATCGCCGCGGCATCGAGCCCACCGATCCAGCCGAGGATGCCCTGGATGACCATCGTGATGATGCGGCTGCCGCCGGGCGTGCCGATGATCAGCAAGCCGCGCGGCCCCTCGACGAAGCTCGGCGTCATCGACGACAGCGGACGCTTGTTCGGCGCGATCGCGTTGGCCTCGCCGCCGACCAGCCCGTAGGCGTTGGGCTGCCCCGGTGCGGTCGCGAAGTCGTCCATCTCGTCGTTGAGCAGCACGCCGGTGCCCGGCGCCATGAAGCCGGATCCGAACGGCAGGTTGATCGACAGCGTCGCGGCGACGCGGTTGCCCTGCGCGTCAAGCACCGACAGGTGCGTCGTGTCGGTACCCTCGACGGTGAGCGGCGCCGGGGTCAGGCTGGCGCTGGGCGTCGCGCGATCCGGCACGATGCCCGACGCCAGGCGGATCGCGCGGCTGCGCCCGGTCAGGCGCTGCAGCGGGATCGGCACGAAATCGGGATCACCGAGGAACTCGGCGCGGTCGCGATAGGCCCGGCGCAATGACTCGATCAGCAGGTGCCGGGACCGCAGGCTGCCGTCGTCGCGCCAGCCCAGGACTTCGAGCTGCTGGAACACCTGCGCGAGCGCGACACCACCCGCCGACGGCGGCGGCGCGCCGACGATGCGATAGCCGCGGAAGTACGTCACCAGCGGTTCGCGCTCGACCACCGTGTAGCGGCGCAGATCCTCCGCGCTCCAGATGCCGCCGGTGCGCTCGACCGCCTGCAGCAGGCGCTCGGCGACCTCGCCTTCATAGAACCCGCGGCGCCCGTCCCGGGCCAGCCGTTCCAGCGTCCACGCCAGATCCGGCTGACGCAGCAGCGCGCCCTCGCCCAGCGGCACTTCGTCCGGCGCAAACACCTTCTTCGCAGCCCACGACAGGCGCGCCTGCTGCGCGGTGATGGCCTGCGCGAGCTTGGCGTCCACGGTGAAACCGTCGCGTGCGTAGGCGATCGCCGGCTGCAACAGCTCGGCCAGCGGCTTGCTGCCGTAGCGGCGTGCGATGTGCTCCAGCGCCGCCGGCTCGCCGGGAATCGCCGCGGCAAGCGCGCCATCGCGCGAGCGCCGGTCGTCCGGCTTGCCGTCCGTGCCCACGTACATGTCGCGCGTCGCGCGTGCCGGCGCGGTCTCGCGGCCATCGACGAACACGTCGAGGCGATCGGCGGCGCGATGCAGCAGCCAGAAGCCGCCGCCGCCCAGGCCCGAGCCGGTCGGCTCGACCACCGCGAGCGCGGCACTGGCCGCGACGGCCGCGTCGAAGGCATTGCCGCCGTCGCCGAGCACGCGCAGGCAGGCCTGCGTCGCCAGCGGATGCGCAGTCGCGCAGGCCGATCCGGGCGGCAGCGGCTCGGCCGGCGTCGCCTGCGCGACGGTCCAGGCCAGCGCGATGCACAGCGCTGCAAGGCCACGGCGGATCATCGTGATCCCCCGGTATCGAGCGTCATCAGTCGGCGGTACTTGTCCATCAGCTGCTCGCGCGTTTCGGCGTGATCCGGATCGAGCGGAATGCAGTTGACCGGACACACGAGCTGGCACTGCGGCTTGTCGAAGTGGCCGACGCACTCCGTGCACAGCGCCGGATCGATCTCGTAGATCACCGGCCCCTGCGCGATCGCGTGGTTCGGGCACACCGGCTCGCAGACGTCGCAGTTGATGCATTCGTCGGTGATCTTCAGCGCCATGGCGCCAGTTTACCGGTGCGCGCCGGACAGCAGCGCCCTATTTGCGTCCGACCCGTGCCTTGAGCGCCGACACCACCGCCGGCGGCACGAGCTTCTCGACCGGCGCGCCGAGGCCGGCGAGTTCGCGCACCAGCGACGACGACAGGTGCGCGTACTGCGGCGACGGCGCCAGCATCACCGTGTCCAGATCGGCATACAGATCGCGGTTCATCACCGCCATCTGCTTCTCGTAGTCGAAGTCGCCGACGGTGCGCACGCCGCGCACCAGTACGGACACTCCGTTGTCGCGCGCGAAATCGACCACCAGGCCGGAAAAGCCCTTGACCTCGACGTTGCGCAGGTCACGCACGACTTCGCGGATCAGCGCGACGCGCTCGTCGAGATCGAAGCGCGGATTCTTCGCCGGATTGAGGCCAACGGCGACGATCAGGCGCGGAAACATGCGCGCGGCGCGGCCGATGATGTCGAAGTGCCCGTACGTGATCGGGTCGAAGGTGCCGCTGTACGCAGCCTTGATCATGGAATCTCCCAGACGGCGATCGCGCGCAGCGATCAGGCGTGCGCGGCCTTGTGGCCGCCCGGTGCATGGTACGTCCACAGGCCGAACCCGACCTGGCCCGCCTGCTTCTCGCGCAACGGTCCATAGCCCTCCGGCAGCGTCGGCGGCTTGCGCAGCGGCCATTCGATGAAGATCCGGTTCTCCGGATGCAGAACCTTGGGCAGCTCGACCAGCGCGCGGCCGAGCAGATCAGATTCGAACGGCGGGTCGAGAAACACCACGTGATAGCGGTGCCAGGTCTGCTGCAGGAAATAGATCGCGTCCATCGGCACCACGTCGGTGTGCTGTGCCTTGAGCGTCAGCAAGCTCGACTTGATGCGCTGGCACTGGCGCGCACCCTGATCGACGAAGGTGCAGTGCGCGGCACCGCGCGACAGCGCCTCGATGCCCATCGCGCCACTGCCGGCGAACAGGTCGAGGCAGCGTGCACCTTCGATCACCGGCGCGAGCCAGTCGAAGACGGTCTGGCGTACACGATCCGGCGTCGCGCGCACGCCATCGGCAGCGTCGAAGTCGATGACGCGCGAGCGCCACTGGCCGCCGATGACTCTCAGCTTTCCTTCCGCTCGGGTTGCCATGCCGCCGACTTTAGCGGCGCGGACGGCAACGTCAACCGCCGGCAGGCCTCGACGGCGGCTGCGGTCCGCAGACCGCAGCAGGAGCCGTTGCTGCGACCTGCACCCTGCAGCCGCTTCTCAGCCCGTCCCGCCCACCGTCATGCCGTCGATCTTCAGCGTCGGCTGGCCGACGCCGACCGGCACGCTCTGGCCGTCCTTGCCGCAGACGCCGACGCCGGCATCGAGCTTGAGGTCGTTGCCGACCATCGACACGCGACCGAGCACGTCCGGCCCGTTGCCGATCAGCGTCGCACCCTTGACCGGGCGCGTGACGCGGCCGTTCTCGATCAGGTAGGCCTCGGAGGTCGAGAACACGAAGTTGCCGCTGGTGATATCGACCTGACCGCCGCCGAAGTTGACCGCGTACAGGCCGCGCTCCACCGAGGCGATGATCTCCTGCGGATCGTGCGCGCCCGGCAGCATGTAGGTGTTGGTCATGCGCGGCATCGGCAGCGCGGCGTAGGATTCGCGGCGGCCGTTGCCGGTCGGTGCCATGCCCATCAGCCGCGCATTGAGCTTGTCCTGGAGATAGCCGCGCAGGATGCCGTTCTCGATCAGCGTCGTGCACTGCGTCGGCGTGCCCTCGTCATCCACCGACAGCGAGCCGCGCCGTCCGGGCAGCGTGCCGTCATCGACGACGGTGCACAGGCTCGAGGCCACCGGCTGGCCGATGCGCCCGGAGAACGCCGACGTGCCCTTGCGATTGAAATCGCCTTCGAGGCCGTGGCCGATCGCCTCGTGCAGCAGCACGCCCGGCCAGCCGGGGCCGAGGACGACCGTCATCGTACCGGCCGGCGCGGCGACGGCTTCGAGCTGCACCAGCGCCAGCCGCACCGCCTCGCGGGCGAGGCGCTCCGGGGCATCGCCGCCGAGAAAATCCAGATACGCACCGCGCCCGCCCATGCCGGCATGACCCTGCTCGCGGCGGCCGGCGTGTTCAACGATCACACTGACGTCCATGCGCACCAACGGACGGATGTCGGCACCGAAGGTGCCGTCGGTCGCGGCGACCAGGATGGTCTCCGCATTCGCGGACAGCGACACCATCACCTGGATCACGCGCGTGTCCGCGGCGCGCGCTGCGCGGTCGGCGCGGTGCAGCAGGTCGAGCTTCGCGGGCGCTTCGAGGGTGTGCAGCGGATTGAGCGCCGGATACAGCGGCTGCGCCTGCCGCGTGCCGCGCGCCTGCACGCGTCCCTGCTGGCCGTGGCGCACGATCGCACCGGCCGCCTGCGCGGCATCGACCAGCGCCGGCAGCTCGATCGCGTCGGAGTATGCGAGTCCCTGCTTCTCGCCGGCGCAGGCGCGCACGCCCACGCCCTGCTCGACATGGTGCGCGCCGGATTTCACCAGTCCGTCCTCGAGCGACCAGGTTTCGGTCAGGGCCTGTTCGAAATAGAGGTCGGCGGCATCGACGCCGGGCTTCATCAGCCGGTCGAGCACCTGCTCGATCGAACGTTCGTCGAGCCCGGTGGGTTCGAGCAGGCTGCGGCGGGCGAGGGCAAGGCGGTCGGTCATGGGCGGGAGCGCGGGGCGGGAGGCGTCAGGATAGGCGACGATGATCGAGCACGGGAAAACCGCGGCGCAGCGCGGCGCGACGTTCGGCGTCCAGTTCGGCGACGGCGATGCCCGGTTCGGCACCGCAGGCGGCGCTGACTTCGCCCCAGGGTTCGACGATACAGCTGTGTCCAAAGGTGCGGCGCCCGCCCGGATGCGTGCCGCACTGATCGCTCGCCAGCACGTGGCACAGGTTCTCGACGGCGCGCGCGCGCAGCAGCAGATCCCAGTGCGCGGCGCCGGTGCGCTCGGTGAATGCCGACGGCACGCACAGCACGTCGGCGCCGGCGGCGGTCAGCCGCCGGTACAGTTCCGGGAAGCGCAGGTCGTAGCAGACCGACAGGCCGAGCCGTCCGAGCGGCGTGTCAACGACCACCGGCTGCGGCGCACCGCGCGCGATGGAGGCGGATTCCCGATAGCGCTCCCCGCGACCGTCCGGCAGCTCGACATCGAACAGGTGGATCTTGTCGTAGCGCGCCACACGCTCGCCCCGATCGTTCCACACGCCGCAGGCCGCAAAGACCCGCGCCGCGTCGCCGGGCACGGCGAGCGGAATCGTGCCACCGACGATCCACAGCCCCAGGGCACGCGCACTCTGCGCGAGGAAATCCTGGATCGGACCGGCGCCGTCGGCTTCGGCGAACGCGAGCTTGTCGGTCTCGTGCGCGCCCATGAATGCGAAGTTCTCCGGCAGCACCGCCAGCCGCGCGCCGGCGTCGGCGGCCGCGCGCAGCAGGCGGCCGGCCGCGTCCAGGTTGGCGTCGCGGTCGGCGCCGGAAGTCATCTGCACGACGGCGGCTCGGGCGGTGGACATGGGATTTCAGCCGGGGACCGGAATCGCTTGTGGCACCGGCGGAGCCGGCGATGGCGTCGCGGCGGGCGCGCCGGGACCCGACCCGGCGCCCTCGGCGCGCTCGACACGCGGATTGTCCCACGGCCCGGTGATGCGGTAGCTGAGCTGCGTGGCCTGGTCGAGCGGCTTGTCGAGCAGTTCCTGCGCCAGCAGCACCAGCGCGCCGACCGCCGGACCGCCGAGCAGCACGGCGCCGAGCGTGACGCCGGCCGACACGTCCGGATACACCGTCACGCGCTGGTCGTAATCGCGGTCGAGCAGGCCGACGCGACCCTTGATGTCCATGCGCAGCGAGGGCCCTTCGATGTGCAGATCCGCTGTCGTCGCCGCACCGCCGGCCAGCGCGAAGTTGCCCCTGATGCGGTCGAACGCCAAACCCTCGCCGACGACATCGTCGAAGTTCAGCAGCAGCCGCCGCGGCAGTGCGTAGAAGTTGATCAGGCCGAGGATGCGGCTGGCGCCGGGCTGCACCGCGCGCAACTGTCCGGCGTCGATGTCGAGATGGATGCCGCCGGTGGCCAGCTCCCAGCGCAGTCCGTCGGCGCTCGGCGCCCAGGCCGCCTCGCCGGTGAAATGGGCGCGCTGTGCTTCCAGGTTGCGCGCGTAACCGAAGGCCGCGAGCAGCCGGGCGATGTCGCTGCTGTCGAGGTCGAAACGCAGCTCGGCGGACGAGCGCGCATCGACACGGCGCCAGGCACCGCTGGCATCGAGCCCGGCGATGCCGCCCTCCAGGCGCAGGTGGCGCAGCACCTGTCCGCCGTCGAAGCGCGCCGTCTGCAGGTGCGCACGGCCGAGATCGGCGCCACCGGCGATCAGACGTTCGCAGCTCAGGTCGAACGTCGGCACACGCGCGGGATCGAAGACCGCCGCCGCCTCGTCCGTCGCGGCTGCCGTCGTCTCGGCCGGCAGGATGTCGACGCGGAGCTGCTGCAGCCGCGCTTCGAGATGGCCGCCGTCGGCGCCGCGCCACACCAGGGTCCCGCTGGCACCCTCGCCGTCCAGATCGACCTGCCAGCCATCCGCCGTCGGCCGGTAGCGCAGGTGCGCCGCCGGCGTCTCGCGATTGCCCCAGACCAGGCGGCCGGCATCGAGCTCCGCGCGATCGATCGCGATGCCGTTCGCACCGCCGCCGCCGAGCAGGCCCAGCCAGACCGGGATGTCCAGACGATCGAGGCGACCATCGATCAGGAAGCGGCCGGGTACGGCCGGCGGTGCGGCGCCCGCGCCCAGCCGCGCATGCAGCGCGCCGGTCCGCCAGCCGGCGCTCTCCGCGGCGACGATGAGATCGACGCCGAGGCGCTCGCCGTAGCCGACGCCGACGCGGACCGGCGCCTGGTCATCGGCGCCGATGCGCAGCCTCAGATCGACCGGCTCGTCGGCCGGCTTGCCCAGCGGAGCCGGCAGGTCCACCGAAGTGCCGACCAGGTCCGACCGCAGGCGCAGGGCGCCGTCCCCATCGCGCAGCGGCAGTTCGAGCTGCCACAGGCTGCGGCCCCGCAGCAGCGGACGCAGGAACGCGGGCACGAACTGCGATGCGCCGCTGCCGTCCGCCTGCGGCGCGAACGGAAAGCTGCCGCGGATGACGCCACGGCTGCCCTCCTCGCTGTCGATGCGCAACTGCAGGGGCAGGTCGGCGAAGCGCCCCTGCAGCTCCTCGGCACTGACACCGTGCTCGGTGAACGCCAGCGTCCCGCGAAGCGCGGTGACCGGCGGATCGAGCGCGGCGTAGCGGAACTGCGCAGCGCTGACGGAGACGCGCCCGTTGACGCTGGTCTGCTCGGCATGGTCGAGCGGGATGCGCAGCTGCACGTCCACCTCGGCGTCGCCGCGCGCCGCCGTGCGCTCGAGCAGTCCGGCCAACGGACGGCGCAGCGGCGAAGCGCGCAGCCAGGCGTACAGCCGCGACAGCTCGCCCTGCACGCTGCCGCGCACGGCGATCAGGTGATCGCCGAAGTCCTCGAAGCGGACCTCGGCCGACTGCAGCCGGTTGCCGAGCAGCCCGGCACGATCCGACGTGATGGTCAGACCGTTGCCGCGGAACTGCAGGCGCGCGCGGACGTCGTCGAGGCGTGGCCAGCCCGGCGCGAATTCGAGCGCCGCGTCGGCCACGTCCAGGTCCAGGCTCCAGGCGCCGGTCGGATGGCTGTGGAAGGGAAAGTCGGCCAACGGTCCGCGGATGCGCAGCTCGCCGCGCGGCACGCGCGCGGCGATCAGCGAGCGCGTCAGCCACGCCTTGAGGCTGTCGGGCCAGTGGCGCGGCATGTAGGGGCGTGCGTCGAGCGCGTCGGCCGCCGCGAGGTTGGCCTGGATATCGACCAGCGGCGATGCGTCCGCGAGATCCGGCAGCTGCACGAGGGCGCGCCCGTCGCCGGTCAGGCTGGCCGCCGCAAACTCGAAGCGTTCGGCACCGATGCGCCAGCCGTCGGCCTCACGGCGCCAGCGCAGATCGGCACCCAGACGGGAGAACTCGGCGGGAACGTCCAGCGCCGCCGGCAGCTCGAGGCGCACCGGGCCGCCGTCGATCTGCGCCTGGCCGCCGGTCTCGTCGGCGCTGAGCGTGCCGCTGAGGCCGGCGATGCCGAAGCGGTGGTCCGCGCGCAGCCCGACACCGTCGAGGCGCGCGCGCAGCGAGTAGCGCGCCGGCTGCACGCCGCCGCGCACACGCACGACCAGACCCTCGACCCGGCCGGCGGCGCGACTGGCCAGCCGCGTCCATGCCGCACCGTCGCGCCAGACGCCGGTCCACGGCCCGAGCGCATCGAGGTCGAGCCGGTCGGCGTCGAAGTCCCAGGCCGCCTCGTCATCCACGTCGTCGCGCCGCAGGCTGCCACGCAGCAGCAGGCGCTCGTCGAAGCTCAAGTCGCTGACATCGACGCGCCAGCCGCGCGGATTGCGCAGATAGTCGGCGACCAGGCTCGCCTGTCGTGCACTGGACAGCACGCCGGCGCGCGCCAGCACCAGCGCCCCGGACGCCAGCTCCAGCCGTGCCCGCGTCACCCGACCTGCGCCGATCTCGCCGGTGGTGCGAACGTTGAGCCCGGCGACCGCGACGTGGGCGCCCGGCTGCAGCCACGGCTGCAGCCAGCCCTGCGGGCGCAGGGCGTCGGCCTTGATGTCGAAGCGCCCGCTCCACTGCGACAGCTCGCTGACCGGCCCGGCGATCTCGGCGTCCAGCGTCACTTCGCCGCCGCGGTCGGGCGGCAGGCGCAGTTCCGCCGCGATCTGGAAGCCCTGCGCGGTGCGGTCGATGTCCACGCTGTCGAGCCGCAGGGTGAGCGGCCGCCCGTCGAGCGATTCGTGCCGCAGGTGCAGTTCGCAGTCCACCAGGCGCACGTACTCGAAACGGTTGAGATCGTCGAGCCAGCGTTCGCGGCCCGCGACCGCATCGTCGGCCGCGTCGGGCTCGAAGCCGGCGACGCGGATCGCGCCGCGCTCGTCGATGGACGCCGAGATCCGCAGCCCCGACAGCTCCAGCCGGGTCGGCACCCACTCGCCGACCAGCAGCCGGCGCAGGCCGACGCCCAGGCTCAGGCGCTCGACACTGAGCTGCTCGTTCTCGTCCTCGCTGTACAGCGTGATGTTGCTGAGGTCCAGGCGCGGCGCCAGCCCCCGCCAGGTGAGCGCGATGCCGCCGATCTGCACGGGCCGGCCGGCCACGCCGCTGACCCAGGCGGCGAGGTCGCTGCGGTAGCCCGGCACCGCCAGTACGGCGAGCTGGAAGGCGCCGCTGAGCGCGGCGCCGGCGACGACGACCACGGCGATCAGCGAGATCGCCCGGGTCCACCAGCGGCGTTTGACGCGTTCCATCGGCGAGCGGCGATCAGCGGCTGACTGCGGCGGGAATCAAGGGCCAATCGTTTATTGTCGCGCCTGCGCGCGGGGCCGTGCCAGCGCGCGCGGTGCAAGGACCGTCAGGGACCGTGCGCCGTCGATAGCGGCACCACGTCGAAGCTCTCCGGACCGTAGGCCTTCTCCGCCTGCAGCTTGATCGGCCGTCTGAGGCTGGTCTCCAGCTCGGCCAGGCCCATCGACTCCTCCTCGACCAGCCGCTGGATCACGTGCGGCGACGCCAGCACCAGGAAGCCCTGCGCCTCGAACTGGCGGGCGGCACGCTGGATCTCGCGCGCGATGTCGTGGCAGACGGTCTCGACGGTCTTGACCAGACCGGTCCCGTTACAGGTCGGGCACGGCTCGCACAGGATGTGTCCCAGCGATTCGCGCGTGCGCTTGCGCGTCATCTCGACCAGGCCGAGCGGCGAGAACGGGTGGATCTGCGTGCGGGCATGATCCGCCGCCAGCGCACGTTCCAGCGCGCGCAGCACCTGGGCGCGGTGGTCCTCCGACTTCATGTCGATGAAGTCGATGATGATGATGCCGCCAAGGTTGCGCAGACGCAGCTGGCGCGCGATCGCCTGCGCCGCCTCCAGGTTGGTCTTGAGGACGGTCTCGTCGAGATTGCGGTGGCCGATGTAGGCGCCGGTGTTGACGTCGATCGTCGTCATCGCCTCGGTCTGGTCGATGACCAGATGGCCGCCGGACTTGAGTTCCACGCGACGGCTGAGCGCGCGGTTGATGTCGTCCTCCACGCCATACAGATCGAAGATCGGCGCAGCGCCTTCGTAGAGCTCGATCAGCGGCGCGGCCTGCGGCACGAACAGCTGCGCGAACTGCTTGACGCGCCGGCACTCCTCGGCGCTGTCGATGCGCACGCGCTCGACGTCGGTGCCGAGCAGGTCGCGCAGGATGCGCATCGACAGCGGCAGATCGCCGTGCACCAGCGTGCCGGGCCGGCTGGTCGCCGCCTTGTCGCTGATCGCCTTCCACAGCCGCAGCAGGAAGGCGACATCGGCCTCCAGCGAGGGCGCGTCCGCACCCTCGGCGGCGGTGCGCGCGATCAGTCCGAACTCGGGCGCCATGCGCTGCTGCAGCGCGTCGAGCACCGCCTTGAGCCGCGCCCGCTCGCCGTCGTCCTCAATGCGTGCCGAGACGCCGACGTGCTTCTCGTGCGGCAGCAGCACCAGATACCGCGACGGCACCGACAGCAGCGTGGTCAGACGCGCCCCCTTGGTGCCGAGCGGATCCTTGAGGATCTGCACCAGGACCTCCTGCCCCTCGCGCAGCAACTGGCCGATGCTCGGCTCGGCGTCGGCGCCGCCCGGCAGGATCGGCACCATGTCGGCGACGTGCAGGAACGCCGTGCGTTCCAGGCCGATCTCGACGAACGCCGCCTGCATGCCCGGCAGTACCCGCTGCACGACGCCCTTGTAGATGTTGCCGGTCAGGCCATGGCGCGAGGCGCGCTGCATGTGCACTTCCTGCACGGCGCCGCCGTCCACCAGCGCGACGCGCGTCTCCTGCTGGCCGATGTTGACGAGGATCTCGGTGCTCATCGTTGGGAAGGCGCGAGCGCGAACACATCGATACCGAACTCGCGCAGCAGTTCGCAGGTTTCGTACAGCGGCAGGCCGACGACGCCGCTGTAGCTGCCGTGGATCTCGCGCACGAAGGCCGCGCCCAGTCCCTGGATGCCGTAGGCACCGGCCTTGTCGGCGGGTTCGCCGCTGGCCCAGTAGGCCTCGGCCTGTCCTGCGCTGAGGGTGCCGAAACTCACCTCGGTGACCGACAGGCGCACGGCCCGGCGATCCTCGTGCACGATCGCCACCGCGGAATAGACCTGATGCGTGCGGCCGGACAGGCGCAGCAGCATGTCGATGCCGTGTCGTCGCGACGACGGCTTGCCGAGAATCTCACCGTCGAGCACGACGTCGGTGTCGGCGCCCAGAACCGGCAGGTCGGCCGAGACGGCAGCGCCCGCGCGCGCCTTCTCCAGCGCGATGCGGCGCGCATAATCGGCTGCGCTTTCTCCATGGCGCGCGCCTTCCGGCACGCTGACCGGGCGTACCGCGATCCGCAGTCCGAGCTGCGCGAGCAGTTCGCGCCGCCGCGGCGAAGCCGACGCCAGCACCAGCTGTGCCACGACGCCTCCGAAAAAATGGCCTAATCCTGGGCCCGGCCCCGTCCGGCGCGTTAGGGTACCGTACACCTGCAGCACAATCAGGAGCCCGAGCGATGAGCGATAGTAGCCTGAATGTGAGGGAGCGCGTTTCGCCCGAGGAGTGGCAGGCGCGCGTCGATCTGGCCGCTGCCTACCGGCTGGTCGCCCATTACGGCTGGGACGACCTGGTGTTCACGCACATCTCCGCGCGCGTGCCCGGGTCGGACCATCATTTCCTGATCAACCCCTACGGCTGGCTGTTCGACGAGATCACCGCCAGCAGCCTGGTCAAGGTCGATCTCGCCGGCCGCAAGGTCATGGACGCACCCCACGACATCAATCCGGCCGGTTTCACGATCCACAGCGCGATCCACGCCGCGCGCGACGACGCCCACTGCGTCATGCACACGCATTCGCTCAACGGCGTCGCCGTGTCCGCGCAGAAACAGGGCGTGCTGCCGATCTCGCAGCAGGCGACGCTGGTGCTGGCCTCGCTGGCCTATCACGACTACGAGGGCATCGCTCTGCGCGAGGACGAGAAACCGCGGCTGGTGGCCGACTTCGGCGACAAGACCTTTCTGATGCTGCGCAACCACGGCCTGCTCACCGTCGGCGCGAGCCCGGCCGATGCCTTCCTGGCGATGTACGTGTTCGAGGCCGCGTGCATGATCCAGGTGCGCGCGCAGGCCGGCGGCGGCGAACTGGTGCCGGTCGATCCGCGCATCGTCGCCGGCGTGCAGCAGGCGGCCAGCGCGGTGACCCGGGGCCTGGGCGGTCAGCTGGCCTGGCCGGGCCTGCTGCGACGACTGGATCGGCTCGATCCGTCGTACAAGACCTGAGCGCGCGCACGGCGGAACAGGATCGGCGCCAGCAACAGCAGCTGCCCCGGCGCGAACAGCGCCACCCAGTGGCCATTGGGCTGCAGGCCGAATGCCGCGAGTGGAATCGCCGCCACGATCAGGCCCGCGAGCAGGCCGGCGCAGCCGCGTGCCGCCTTGCCGGGAGCCGCCGCGCGGCGCCACATCGCCGGCAATAGCGCCCACCACAGCGGGTTGAGCAGCAGCAGATTGCGGTTGGCGGCCATGCCCCAGTGGTCGGTGGCCAGCCAGCCGAGCAGCAGCACGGCACCGGCGAGGCCGCACAGCAGCACGTAGGAGCCGGCCAGCACCGCGCCGAGCCGGCGCACGCGGGAGGTCACCGCGAACAGGGCGGCCAGGCCCAGACCGGCCAGCAGGCTGGGCCAGCCGAGCACGCGCGGCTGTGCCGGGGTTTCAGGCAGACGCGCCGGCAGCAGCTGCCGCTCAGCCGACACCAGCGGACGCAGCCCGCCACTGCCGTCATCCACCTGCACGTCCCGCAGCGCCTCCATCAGGCGCATCGGGATGAAGCCTTCCTGCCACTGGCTGAGCGGCTGATCGACACGCGGTCCCAGCCCCAGGTCCATGCCCAGCATCAGCAGCGGCTCCGGGCGCATCAGGCGCAGCACCTCGCTGCGGAACGTCGTCGTGCCCGGCCGCGGTTCCAGCGCCGCGCGCAGCTGGCCGTCCAGACCGCGATCGAGCGCGTCGCGCGCCTTGGTCGAGCAGTTGGCGACGAAGTAGTCGTAGCGGTATTCGGCGTTCTCGGGCCGCGCGTTCCACGCGAGGAACTCGGCCAGGCTGCGGCGCTGTGCCGCGCTGAGCGCGAGCTGCTGCTCGACCGCCCAGCGCCCCTCTGCGGCGTACAGGCGCAGCGTCCAGTCCAGCGGCGCCTCGTCGAGCCGGTACAACATGCGGCCGCGCGCGAAGTTGACGAAGAAGTTCTTCTGCTGGAAGTCGAAGATGCCGTAGTTGTAGACGCGCGCCGCGCCGCGCGCGGCATCGCGCACCAGGATCGCGTTGTGACCGAAGCGCTGCCAGTAGATCTCGCCCGGCGCGAAGGTGAGCAGGCTGATCTCCGGTGCAGCCTGGGCCGCGGCCGGGCCGCCGAACGTCCCGCACAGCAGACCGAGCGCCAGCGCGACGGACGCGCCGCGACGCCGCGCGCCGACCCGGCGCATCACGCCGGCGACAGCGTCACCTGGAACAGGTAGACGCGCCGGCTGTCGGCTCGCTGCACGATGAACGTGAAACGGTCGATGCGGATGCTCTCGCCGCGCTTGGGCATGTGTCCGAAGCGGTGCATCAGCAGGCCGCCGACGGTGTCGAACTCCTCGTCGGAGAAGTCGGTACCGAAATAGGCGTTGAAATCGGCGATCGGCGTCAGCGCGTTGACCAGGAAACGGCGTTCGTCCTGCTTGAGGATCGGCGCGCTCTCGGCCTCGTCGTACTCGTCGTCGATCTCGCCGACGATCTGCTCGAGCACGTCCTCGATGGTCACCAGACCGGCGACGCCGCCGTACTCATCGACGACGATCGCCATGTGGTTGCGGCTGCGGCGGAAATCCTTGAGCAGCACGTTCAGGCGCTTGGACTCCGGCACGAAGGCGGCCGGGCGGACCAGGCGGCGCATGTCGAAGGTCGCCGGATCGAAGCCGGGCACGCCGGCGCTGAACTTGAGCAGATCCTTGGCCAGCAGGATGCCGATCACCTCGTCCTTGGACTCGCCGACCACCGGGAAGCGCGAGTGCCCGGACTCGACGACGACCGGGATGATGCGGTCCAGCGGCCAGTCGTGCTCGACGACGACCATCTGCGCACGCGGAATCATCACGTCGCGCACCTGCGTCTCCGCGGTCTGCAGGATGCCCTCGAACATCGTCAGTGCATCGGCGTCCATCAGCTCCGCCGCGCGCGCTTCGCGCAGCATGTCGAGCAGGTCCTCGCGCGTGCGCGGGCCGCCCGCCAGCCGCTGCGTCACCCGGCGCCACCACAGCGCCAGCCCATTGTCCTCACCCTTCGTATGGTCTTGGTCTTCGTTCATTGATAAGGGTCTGCAAACCCCAGTTCCTTGAGAATTCTTCGTTCGCGCGCTTCCATGCGCTGCGCGTCGCGTTCGTGTTCGTGGTCGTAGCCACGCAGGTGCAGGCAGCCGTGCACGACCATGTGCGCCCAGTGCGCGCGCAGCGGCTTGTCCTGCTCGGCCGCTTCGCGTGCCACCACCGGCGCGCAGATCACCAGATCACCGAGAATGCCGGCACTGCCGGGAAACGACAGCACGTTGGTCGGCTTGTCCTTGCCGCGATAGCCGGCGTTGAGCGCGCGGCTCTCGTCGTCGCCGACCACGCGGATCGTCAGTTCGCCGTGCCGCGCCGGCAGCGCCGCCCTGGCGAACGCGCGCAGGCTCGCCGGCGTCGGCACGCCGCGTGCGGCGACCGCACGCTGGATCACGATCTCGCCCGCAGGCGGTGGCTCGGAACGCTTCATGACGCAGCCGGATGCTTCTGCTCGTGCTCTTCGTAGGCCTGCACGATCGCCTGCACCAGCGGATGGCGCACGACATCCTCCTTGCGGAAGTGCGTGAAGCTGATCCCGGGCACGCCGTCGAGCACCGCCAGCGCGTGGCGCAAGCCGGACGCCTGGTGGCGCGGCAGGTCGATCTGCGTCATGTCGCCGGTGACCACCGCGACGCTGCCGAACCCGATACGCGTCAGGAACATCTTCATCTGCTCGACCGAGGTGTTCTGCGCCTCGTCGAGGATCACGAAGGATTCGTTGAGCGTGCGCCCGCGCATGAAGGCCAGCGGCGCGACTTCGATCACGCTCTTCTCGACCAGCCGCGCGACCTTCTCGAAACCGAGCATCTCGTAGAGCGCGTCGTACAGCGGCCGCAGGTAAGGGTTGATCTTCTCGGCCATGTCGCCGGGCAGGAAGCCCAGCTTCTCGCCAGCCTCGACCGCGGGCCGCACCAGCACCAGGCGGCGCACACGGTCGCGCTCCAGCGCCTGCACCGCGCTGGCGACGGCGAGATAGGTCTTGCCGGTGCCGGCCGGCCCGACGCCGAAGTTCAGGTCGTGCGTGGCGATCGACTTCAGGTAGGCCTTCTGCTGCGGCCCGCGCCCGCGCACGACGCCGCGCTTGGTGCGGATCACGACCTCGTCATGGCTGCTGGTCGGCGCGGCATCCTCGCTCGTATCCTCCCCGGCCGCCTGCTCGGACAGCGCCAGATGCACGTGCTCGGTCGTGACGGTGTCGTCGATCGTCTGGTTGAACAGCTGCACGAGCACGGCCTCGCCGGCGGCGACGTCGCGGCGGCTGCCGACGAGCTGGTAGCGGTTGCCGCGGTTGCGGATCTCGATGCCCAGACGCAGCTCGATCTGGCGCAGGTGGGCGTCGAAAGGCCCGTTCAGATTGGCCAGGCGCTGGCCGTCGTCCGGCTCCAGCGACAGATCGGCACGCACCTGGGCGACGCGGGCAGTGCCGTTCATGCCGCCTGCTCCACGCCGCGCAGCCGCCCGCGCAGGGAGTTGGACAGCGCCTCGGTGATCTCGACCTCGACGAACTGTCCGAGCAGCGCGTCCGGCGCCGCGAAGTTGACCCAGCGGTTGGTCGAGGTGCGTCCGGCGAGCTGGCCTCGACCCTTGCGCGCCGGCCGCTCGACCAGCACGCGCTGCGTGGTGCCGACCAGGTTGCGCTTGAAGGCATCGTCGAGCGCGCGGATGCGCCCCTGCAGGATGTCGAGACGCCGGTGCTTCTCGGCCTCCGGCACGCTGTCGCGCAGGTTTGCTGCCGGCGTGCCGGGCCGCGGGCTGTAGATGAAGGAGAACGCGCAGTCGAAGCCGGCCTCGGCGATCAGGTCCATCGTCTGCACGAAATCGTCCTCGGACTCGGTCGGGAAGCCGACGATGAAGTCGGTGGACAGCGACAGATCCGGCCGCGCCACGCGCACGCGGCGCACCTTGTCCAGGAACTGGGCGCGCGTGTAGCCGCGCTTCATCATGCCGAGGATCCGATCCGATCCCGACTGCACCGGCAGATGCAGGTAGCTCGCCAGCTTGGGCTCCTCGGCGAACGCGTCGATGAGTGCGTCGGTGAACTCGGCGGGATGGGACGTCGTGTAGCGGATGCGCTCGATGCCCGGGATGCGCGCGACGTGGTGGATCAGCAGTGCCAGATCGCAGACCTCGCCGCTGTCGCCCATCGCGCCACGGTAGGCATTGACGTTCTGGCCGAGCAGCGTCACCTCGCGCACGCCCTGTCCGGCGAGTTGGGCGATTTCGGCGAGCACGCTGTCGAGCGGGCGGCTGACCTCGGCGCCGCGCGTGTACGGCACGACGCAGAAGGTGCAGTATTTCGAACAACCCTCCATGACGCTGACGAAGGCGCTCGGGCCTTCGGCACGGGGCTCCGGCAGGCGGTCGAACTTCTCGATCTCGGGAAAGCTGACATCGACGACCGGCCGGCGCGTGCCGCGTGTCGAATCGAGCAGTTCGGGCAGCCGGTGCAGGGTCTGCGGCCCGAAAACGATATCGACCAGCGGCTGGCGCTCGGTCAGCGCCTGGCCTTCCTGCGAGGCGACGCAGCCGCCGACGCCTATGACGCGCGAAGGGTCGGCGTTCTTCCATTCGCGCCAGCGGCCCAATTCGGAAAACACCTTCTCCTGCGCCTTCTCGCGCACCGAGCAGGTATTGAGCAGCAGCAGATCGGCTTCGTCCGGGTTGTCGGTGCGCTGGTAGCCGTGTGAAGCCGCGAGCACGTCGGCCATCTTGGCCGAGTCGTACTCGTTCATCTGGCAACCGTAGCTGATCAGGTACAGCTTCTTGGACATCGAAAGCGTCTGCGGGGCGGCCGCATAGTATAAGGCACGCCTCCTGGCGCCTGATTTCAGGCGGATTTCACCAAGCCGGGATCACAGTTTCCCCAGCCAGTCCTCGACCCCGGCCTCGATGTCGTCGAACGCGCGCTCGAAGGCCGCGCGCGGCTGGCGGTAGGGGTCGGCGACATCGGCATTGCCGCGCCAGCGCAGGATCTTGTGCACCCGCCCGCGCAGCTGCGGGTAGAGGCGGTTGAGCCAGTCACTGTGCGTCTGATCCAGGGTCAGCACCAGATCCATCGATGCCAGAAGCGGCAGCGTCGCCTGCTGGGCGCGGTGCGCCGCGAGGTCCAGGCCGTGCTCGGCAGCCACCTCGACGGCCAGCGGATCGGCCGGGTAGCCGACCAGCGCGCCGGTGCCCGCCGAGGCCACCACCTGCACGCGGGCGCCCAGCCGCGCGCGCAGCAGCGCCTCGGCCATCGGGCTGCGGCAGATGTTGCCGGTGCAGATGACGATGATCCGGTTGAACATGGGGCGCGCATTCTATCCGCTTCCAACCCGGCGCCAGTTCACGGTTCGGCCCGGGGCGTCGGCGCTATAGTCTGCGCTCCACAGTCGAGGCTCGATCCAGCACATGCCGCACGCGGGCGACATCCTGGGCAATTACCGCATCGTGCGCCTGCTCGGATCGGGCGGCTTCGCCGACGTGTACGAAGCCGAGGATCCGCTGTTGCAGCGTTCGGTTGCGCTCAAGGTATTGCTGGCCGAAGTCGGCCGCACGCCGGACATGCTGGCGCGCTTCCAGCGCGAGGTGCGCGCGGTCGCCGCGCTCAACCATCCCGGCATCGTCCCGATCTATTCGGTCGGCGAAACCGACGGGGCGAACTACTACGCGATGCGCCTGCTGCCCGGCGGCGACCTGCGCCGGCGCATCGGCACCGCCCTGCCGCCGCGCCGCGCCCTGGAGATCCTGCTCGCGCTCGCCGCGGCGCTCGACCATGCGCATCAGCAGGGCATCGTCCACCGCGACATCAAGCCCGAGAACATCCTGTTCGACGAGGACGACCAGCCGGTACTGACCGACTTCGGCATCGCCAAGGTGCTGCGCGCCCAGGAGCAGCTCACGGCAATCGGCACGGCCATGGGCACGCCGCGCTACCTGAGCCCGGAACAGGCGCGTGGCAGCGCGGTCGATGCACGGACCGACCTCTACAGCCTGGGTGTGATCCTGTTCGAGATGCTGACCGGACAGGCGCCCTACGACGGCGCCGATCCGCTGTCGGTCGTGCTCAAGCACGCCACCGAGCCGATCCCGCGCCTGCCCGAGTCGCTGGCCGCACTGCAGCCCCTGGTCGACCAACTGATGGCCAAGCACCCGGGGCAGCGGCCCGCTTCGGCCGCCGAGACGGAGCAGCTGATCCGGCGCGAGCTGCGGCAGTTCGGCGGCGGCACACCGCCCCCCGTCCGCGCCGTGCCCGCTGCCGCCGCGGCATCCACGCCGCCCCCGCCGCCACGCCCGGAACCGCTGCCCGCGGCGCCGGCCGCGGCCCCGTCGCCGGTCCCGCGAGAGGCCCCTGCGGCCGAAACGCCGCGATCGGACGCGCGGCGACGCACGCTCTGGCCGCTCGCGCTGGCGCCGCTGCTCCTGCTGCTGGCCGGCCTGGCGGTCTGGCTGTGGCCGGTGCGCGAGGCCGCGCCGCCGCCACTGGCGAAGGCATCGCCTGCGGACCTCGCCGCCGATGCCAACCAGGCCGCCGCCACCGAATCCCGCGCCGAGCGCATCGCCCGGGAACGCAAGCGCTGCGCGCTGCACGTCTCGGCGCTGACCGCGGACGGGAATCTGGTCTACGATGATGCCCTGCGGTTTCCGGGCGCGCGCAGGGAGGCGGACGGTTCCGGTATCCGGGTGCCGCAGGTGCAGCTGGCCAATGGTCAGTGGGTCAACGCGCTGGTCACGCCGCAAGGCTGCGTGCTGATCCGCAGCCTCGCGGCCGCTCCGGCATCCGGCAAGGCGAATTGACGCGGTAAGACAGGGGGACGCGATGCACGTTTCTACGTGGTCTCGGGTTGGCCTGCTGTCCCTGGGCCTGTGCGTCATCCTGACGGCATCGGCGGCGCCGCTGATGCCGTTCGAGGACAAATGGGAGCACGTCGGCGTCGCCACCTGCGCCGGCAGCAACTGCCACGGCTCGCAGCGCCCGTTCGAGGATTCGCCGGTCCTGCAGAACGAATATTTCCTCTGGCAGCGCGACGACGCGCACTCCAATGCCTACAAGCTGCTGCAGACCGCGGACGCCAAACGCATCGCCGCCAACCTCGGCCTGAAGGACGCGACTTCCGCGCCCGAGTGCCTGACCTGCCACACCGATTACGTGCCCGAGAAGCTGCGTGGGCGCCGCTACGCGATGAGCGAAGGGGTCGGCTGCGAAGCCTGCCACGGCGGCGCGAAGGCCTGGCTGGGACCTCACGTCTCCGGCAACACGCATGCGCAGAACATCGAGCAGGGGCTGTATCCGCTGGAAGATCCGGTCGCACGCGGCCGGCTGTGCCTGCACTGCCACATGGGCACCAAGGACAAGCCGATCGATCACCGCATCATGGGCGCCGGACACCCGCCGCTGGAATTCGAGCTGGATACCTTCACCAACATCCAGCCGGCGCATTTCCGTGTGGACAAGGACTACCGCCAGCGCAAGACCTACGCGCCGGGGGCCAAGGTCTGGGCCGTCGGCCAGCTGCTCGCGGCGGAGACTTTCCTCAGCGGCTTGCTCGGCGAGCGCTTCGCCGATCGCGGCATGTTCCCGGAACTGGTGTTCTTCGATTGCAACGCCTGCCATCACGCGATGCAGCAGCCGCGCTGGAACGCCGGCGTCGGCGGGCCGCTGGGCCCCGGCGAACCGCGGCTGGCGGATGCCTACCTGGTGATGTCCGGTGCGGTGCTGGCGGTCCTGCAACCGGAGTCCGGGGCGCGCTGGACTGCGGCGCTGGCCGAACTGCACCGCGCGTCCGCGCAATCGGTTCCCAAGACCCGCGAAGCCGCGCAGAAGCTGCGCGAGATCGCCAGCGCGGCGCTGCCGGAGATCGCCCGGCGCGACATCGGCAAGACCCAGGCCGTCGAGCTGATGCTGCGCGTCGCCCAGATCGGCATCGACACGCAGGCCGGCAACTACACGGCCGCCAAGCAGATCTACTACGCCAGCGACGCCCTGTCCGCCTATCTGCGCCAGGAACATGGCGTCGCCAAGCAGGCACTGCAGGGGCCGCTCGACGAGCTGTTCGCTGCGGTCGATGCGCCGCGCTCCTATAATCCGGACAGCCTGCGCAGCGCACTGCGCAAGCTGCGGACCGCGGCAGAACCCCTACGCTGACCGCCGCCACATGTTCCGTTTTCTGCGCCGCGGGAGCCGTCCCCTGAAGACCGTACTGGCAGGAGCCACGCATTTCGGCAAGCACCGCGACCACAACGAGGACGCATTCGTTGTGCTGCCCGAGTGGTCCGCGGCGGTCGTCGCCGATGGCATGGGCGGCCTTTCACGTGGCGAAGTCGCGGCGCGCATGGTGGCCACCGCCGTTGCGGAAACCCTGCGCAAGGGCCAGAGCGCCGCTGAGGGTGTACTCGAAGCGCATCGGCGCATCCGCGAGGCGAGCATCGCAGCGGGGTCCGAGCGCATGGGCTCGACCGCGGTCACGCTGCGCATCGCCGACGGCGAGGCGACCGTCGAATGGGTCGGTGACAGCCGCGCCTACCTGTGGCGCGGCGGCGCGCTGACGCAGATCACCAAGGACCATTCCTTCGTCGAGGAGTTGATCGACGCCGGCGCGATCACCGCTTCGGAGGCGGAGAACCATCCGAACCGCAACGTGCTGACGCGCGCGGTCGGCATCCGCGATACCCTCGACCTCAAGGTGGACTCGACGAAGCTGCCGTTGAAGGCAGGCGATCTCGTACTGCTGTGCACCGACGGCCTGCACGGCTACCTGCCGCAAGCCTCGATCGTCGAGTGCCTCCGGCAGGGCGGAGAGCCCGCTGCCATCGTGCAGCGCCTGATCGAGCGCACGCTCACGGAGACTGACGCCGGCGACAACGTCACTGCCGTATGCGCGGCGGTGGAGGCCTAGGGTCCTCAGCGTGCTGCCAGCGGGAACCATACTCGGCAACTACAAGATCCTGCGCCCCCTGGGCTCGGGCGGCATGGCCGACGTCTATGAAGCCGAAGACCAGATGCTCGGCCGGCGCGTCGCGCTCAAGGTGCTGCCGCCCGAATTCGGCCGCAATCCGCAGCTGGTCGCGCGCTTCGAAAAGGAAGTCCGGTCGGCGGCCTCGTTGAATCATGCCGGCATCGTCACGGTGTTCGAGGTCGGCCGCGCCGAGGGCGTGCACTACTACTCGATGCGCCTGCTCACCGGCGGCGACCTGCGCGGTCGCATCGAAAAGGGCATGACGGACGTGCAAGCGCTGCTGCTGCTGCGCGAGATCACCGACGCGTTCGTCCACGCGCACGCCGCCGGCTTCGTCCACCGTGACGTCAAGCCGGAGAACATCCTATTCGACGAGCAAGGCCGCGCGGTGCTCACCGACTTCGGCATCGCCAAGGCGATCAGCTCCGAATCGAAGATGACGGCGACCGGCGTATCCATCGGCACGCCCCGCTACATCAGCCCGGAGCAGGCGCGCGGCAAGCCGGTGGATGCCCGCGCCGATCTCTACAGCCTCGGCGCGATTCTCTACGAGATGCTGACCGGCAAGCCGCCGTTCGACGCCGAGGATTCGCTCGCGGTCATCTTCAAGCACGTCACCGAACCGATCCCGCGGCTGCCGGAAGAACTGGCGAAGTACCAGCCGCTGGTCGATTCACTGATGGCCAAGGATCCGGCGCAGCGGCCATCCTCGGCGGCCGAGCTGATCGCGCTGATCGACCCGCTGCTGCCGCTGCAGCGCACCGCGACCCTGCCGCAGTACGCCACCGGCGCGTTCAATGCGGTGACCACCAACACCACCACCGGCAACAGCCTGCCGACGATCGTCACGGACGCCGGCGCCCAGGCCGAGCGGCTGGCCCGCGAGCAGGAACAGCGCCAGCGCGAGGCCGACGAGGCGGCCCGCAAGGCGGCCGAGGACGCCGCCCGCGTCGCCCAGGAAGAAGCGCGGAAGCGCGCCGACGAGGAAGTGCGCAAGCGGCAGGAAGCCGAGGCCAGGCAACGCGCCGAGCAAGAGCGCCAGCGCCAGGAGGCGGAGGCCCGACGGCGCGCCGAGGAAGAACAGGCGCGCAGGCAGGCGGAGGAGGAAGAGCTCCGCCGGCAACAGGAACTGGCGCGCCAGAAAGCCGAGGAGGCCGAGCGCCGCCGCCTCGCCGAGGAGGCGGAACGCCAGCGCCGCGAGGACGAGGCCCGCAAGCGCGCGGAAGAGGAACGTATCCGCCAGGAAGAAATCGCTCGTCGCAAGGCCGAGGAAGCCGAGCGCAGACGGCTGGCGGAGGAAGCCGAACGCCAGCGCCGCGAAGAGGAGAGGCGGCGCAAGGCCGAAGAGGAGGCGGCGCGCAAGGCCGAGAAGGAACGCCAGGCGCGCGAGGCGGCGGAGCGCAAGGAAGCCGAGCGCGCACGCAAGGCGGCAGAGGCGGAGGCCGAGCGCCAGCGGCGCGAGGAGGAGAAACGTCGCAAGGCCGAGGAGGACGAACGCAAGCGCCTCGCCGCCGAGCAGGAGCGCCGGCAGCGAGCCGAAGACAAGCAGCGTCAGAAAGCCGAGGCCGAGGCGCGTCGGCGCGAGGCGGCACCCGGCGCGCCGGCCGCATCCCCGCTGGCCGATCGAAAACCGCTGATCATCGGCGGCATTGTTGCGGCGGTTGGCACCGCGAGTCTGGTCTGGTGGCTGACGCGGACACCGGAATCCGAAGTGCAGACGCCCGTCGCCACACCGACTGTCGCAACTCCGGCGCCCACGGCCGCGGCGACCCCGCGCGCCACTGCAGCCGCAACGGCGGCGCCAACGCCGGCGCAGACCCTGGTGCGCACCCCTGCGCCGACCGCAGCCGCGTCGGCAGTGCCGACCCCCGCGCCATCTCCTGCGCCGAGCCCGGTGCGCACCGCGGCACCGACGCCGGCCCCGACGAGCGCGCCGACGAGCGCGCCGACGCCAGTGCGCACGCCGGCTCGCACACCGGCGCCGACACCCGCGCCGACGCCGGCACCCACGGCAGAACCCACGCCCGCGCCCACCCCTGCGCCGACACCCAAGCCGACCGAAGAGAAGAAAGACGACCGCTTGCGCCGGCCGTTCGGGTTCTGAGCGCGTCCGCCGCTTCCGCCCGAGGACGCGCGGCGTTACGAGATCTCGTAGCTCAGCAGATGCTGCAGGCCTTGCGCCGGCCTCTCGCCGAGTGCGAACACGCCCCGTCCCAGCAGTGTGAACACCTCGCGCCGGATATAGACGAACTTGTCCGGTTCGGCGCCCTCCGGCAGCACGTAGGTGCCATTGGTGCTTTCGTCGACCAGCGTGAACTTGCCGCGGTGCATCTCGATGCGCGCATGGACGCGCGACGCGAACGGCGACGGCACGACGAGACTGCAGCCGTTCTCGCGGCCGATCGTGTACGGCAGTTCCTTCTCGCTCAACAGGACGCTGTGGTCGGCGTACTTGAGAAGAAGGCCGCTGGACTTCGACAGCGCGGCGTCGGTCGGCGCGATGAAGATCTGCGTCGCCGCGCGGCGCGTGTCCCACAGCAGCTGGACGATGGTCAGCGACTCGGTGACGCCCTTGACCGGCGTGTGGTCGAAGATGCGCACGTTGGCGCGCAGATCCGGCGAAAGGTCCGCCGCGGACGACTCGGTCGTCAGGATCTGCTCGGCCTTGGCCATGTCGCACAGGCGGGCGGCGATGTTCACTGCATCGCCGAAGACGTCGTTGTCACGCGGCACGACGGGCCCGACCATGAAGCCGATCCGGAACAGCACCGGCTCGTCACCCTTGGCGACCGGCAGACGGGCGAACTGCTGGACCTCCATCGCCGCCCGGGCCGCCGCGTTGGCATCCGGCAACTCGCACATCGCGCAGTCGCCGATGGTCTTGATCAGGCGCCCACCCTGCTGCCGGGCGCTGGTCACAACGCGATCCAACGCGGCGCGGATCAACTCCTCCGCACGCTGGTCGCCCAAGCGACGGTACATCGACGTGCTGCCGACGACGTCGGCGAAGAGAATCGCACGATGCTGGATGTCGGTACTCACGTGGTCAAACCGGCCGCCGGCTCGCGCCGGCGGCCAAACGGCCTCTTCAGAAGACGAATGCGTAGGCGTAGGTCAGCTGGACGTAGCTTTCGGTGAGATCGAAGTTGATGTTGATGTCGTCGACGCCATCCCCGTCGAGATCGAAGTTCGGGGAACCGTCGCCGTTGAATCGCTGGTAGCGCAGTTGCAGGCTGTGCTGCGGCATGCTCTTGGGCGCGGCACTGACCTTCAGGCTGATGCCCTGGTAGTCGAACTTCTCGCCGGGCACGAAATTGTCCACCTTGGAAAAGTTATAGGCCGCCGACGCACCGAACAGCACCGGTCCCATCTCGACGCCACCGATGCCGGCACCGACGAAGAATCCGGACTCATCGAAGTTGTCGTCGTTGAAGGCCGAATCGCCCTGCATGCCGCGACGATACCCGGCGAAGGCCGACCAGTGCTGACCGATGAGGTAGCCACCGGTCAGCAGGACGTCGGTGCGCTTGTCCACGGCGTCGGAGTTCACGTCGAGGTACTCGATCGCGATATCGCCGAAGAAATTGCCCATGCCGCCGCCGAAGCCGGCCTGCAAGCCGAACGCCGACTCCCACGCGTCGTCCGACCGGCCCGTCGCCGACTCTCCGGTCGACAGGTTCGTGACCGTTGCGGTCGAGTCGACCTGGTACAGGCCCACGGTCGGTCCGACACGTGCACTGAAGGTCATTCCTTCCGCGTGAGCGGCACCTGCAATGCCCAACAGTCCCGCTGCTGCTGCTGCTGCAATTCGCATGATCAACCCCCTGAAGTTCCGGAAAACAAGCCGCACGTCGATACCCCTGACTCCGCAAGGCGCGGAAGCGCCACAGCCGCTGCCATCATAGCGCCAATGCCAAACCTAAAGTGCCCCCGTCGCGTCAACGAGTCCAGGCGCACCAACAGAACCGCACCACGCGCAGCTGTGGTGCGGTCGCCTTGGTCAGTCAGGCGCGCGCGTCCGTCGCGCCGATTCCATCAGCGCGTGAACGGCAGTGAAGTGATGACCGTCGTCGGACGCGTATCCTGGGACTTGCAGTCACCCTCCTGCGGATTCTCGCCGTCGTCGAACTGGAAGGTCAGTGGGATGCCGAGCAGCAGCGTCGCGTTGTTGTCGGCCAGCCGCAGCAGGTTGTAGCACGGCAGGAAGCCGATCGAGTTCGGGTCATCCGGCAGGAAGTCGAACGGGCGCTGCCACAGTCGGGTCTGCGGGTTGTACGCCGACGCACCGGCCGAGTAGGTGCCATCGACGAAGGGCGAGGTCTGTGCCGCATCGCTGCAGACGTCCGTGCCGAAGATCTGGATGAATTCGGTATAGGTACTGCCGGCGCCGAACCCGACACCGACCTTGGCGGCCTTGACGTCGTTGACGCCATCGCCGTTCGAATCGAAGTCGTCGATGTCGAAACACTCGCTGACCCAGTCGCCGGCGAGGACATTGCCCAGTTGGTTGGCCGCGGGCTGGTCGTCGGCGGTCTGCGCCGGCCGGTCCTGCGGCGCGACGACGGTGACGCAGCTGCGCGTCGGTACCGTCACCTGGTTGGTCGCGGTCTTGACCGTGAAGTCGAGGCAGAACTCACCGCCAGTCTGCAGGTTGGCAGGCAGCTCGATTCTGAAATCGACCAGCTGCACGGCGACGAACGAGCCGCTGGTCTTGGCGCTCGTCTGGTGCAGGCGCACCATCGACTTGCCGCCACTCGGGGTCAGCTGGGCGTTGAAATAGGAGCTGGCGCCGGGCACCTTGGCGAACAGGTTGGTGAGCTGCTGTCCGCCCGAGACGTTGACCGGCAGGCTGATCGTGTCGCCCGGCACGGCGGTGGACTGCGCAACGCCCGCTTCGGCCTTTGGCGTTTCGGGATCTTGCGGAGTCGGCGCGGGAGGCGTGCTGTTGGTGACGTACTGCACCCCCGCACCGCTGGAGGTCACCTTGGTCGCCAGCGAGGCCATCACCGCATTCGGATCGCTCAGGGGAATCGGATTGTCACCGCCCCCGCCGCCTCCGCCGCCACAGGCCGCGAGAGCCAACACGGCGCCGAAACTGGACGCCAGGACCACGGAACGGAGTGGTGCAGCAAGACCTTGCGCTTTCATCGGGATACCCTCGCGACCTGACCGTCGGCTGACGGCAGCATACTGATGTAGGAAAAGTTGGCCACCACCGTCCATCATACCTACGCAGGACGGTGGTCCTGCGCGCGCTCATGCGCCGACGCGCGCTTGGCCGCCGGCGGCTCGCACGTTTCGAACACGGCCAGGCCGACCCGGCGGAACACCGCGATGCGTCCGCCGTGCGCGTCCGCGACGTCGGCGAACAGCAGTCCCTCGGTCCGGCGGCGCGCCGCAGAACGGCCCGCTGCGCGGGCGGCCGAAAACCGGGTTCCGATGAGGTACGTTGCTGTGGACACGGTAGTCATCCCTGGACCGTACGGGAGCGTTTTAACCGGCTGCGGCCCAGGCTTCTGTGAAGCCTGCCACACTACCCCGGCCTTGCGTTACCTGCGTCTCAGTTCTTCACGAACCAGGGCTTGCCCTCCGCATCCAGGTACAGCTGCTGCTGCTCCGGCAGGGTGAACGGCCGCGAGCCGATGCGCCCGAACACCGCCATCTGGCCGCCGGTCTCGTCGACTGCGCGGTCGCGGTGCAGGCCCTCGGACACCGCCAGCGCCGGCCGGCCGGTCTTGCGCGACGCGATCAGCTGCGGCTTGGGATCGGGCGAGAAGCCGTAGAACCCGGGCTGCGTCTCCGGGCTCATCAGCTGGATCACCTTGAGTCCGTCTGCGCCGTCGGCGACGTAGGCGAACAGCGAGGCGTTGGTCGCACCGACCTTGACGTCCCAGGCATCGCGGATCCGGCCGTCTGCAGTGAACTGCTGGTAGAGCTGCGGCTTTTCGGGATTGGTGACATCGACGATCCCCAGACCTTCCTCGCCGGCCGCAACGTAGGCGAAGGTGCGCACCAGATAGACCCGCCGCGCGTTCTTGAACGGCACCAGCGCTTTGTCGATCACACGCGGCCGGTCAGGATGCGTGACATCGACGACGCGCAGCCCTTCGTCGGTGGTCGCGAACAGGTAGCGGAACTGCACCGCGCTGCCGCGCACGCCTTGCAGCGGGATGGTCGCGGCGTGCTTCGGATGCAGCGGATCGGCGAGGTTGAGCACGACCAGCCCGGCGTCGGCGGCGACATAGACCCAGTCACCGGCCACGGTCAGGTGGCGCGCGCCGTCGAGCACGCCGCCCTCGTTCCAGGTCAGCGCGCGTTCGAGGAAGTTGTTGCGCGGCTCGCCGTCCGCGAGCGTATTGACGTCGACCAGGATCAGGCCCTCGACGCTGTCGCTGATCAGTGCGTAGTTGTAGATCGGATGGAAGGGCTGCTCCAGGTTGACGTCACGCATCAGCGTGCCCTGGTTGCGATATGGCGCGATCGGCTGGTTCGACGGCAGCGCGACGCAGGTCGCGTTGGTGGTCTTCACCTGTGTGTCGTGCCCCATGGGCGAGAACGGCGCGGTGATGATGCGCTGCGAGAATCCCTTGTTGGCGATCGCGTTGACGTCGTAGGCCTCGAAGCCGTTCCTGCCCTGAGCGACGTACAGGTACTCGCCGCGCAGCTGCAGGCAGCCGACGCGGTCGCCGGTGTCGTGCGCGTAGGCGTCCGGCAGCTCGCGGCCGCGCGCCTCGAAGCGCATGTAGCGCTCCGGATAGGCGTAGCGGTGCAGGTAGCTGCCGATCACCGCCTGCGGCTCGTCCCACTCGGTCACGGTCACCGCACCGACTTCGCCGTCCATGCCCAACCAGGCGTTGTAGCCGATGAAGTTCATGAAGTTGGTGCCGTGCAACAGCAGCTGCGCCATGATCGCGTTGTTGTCGTTGCGCTCGGACAGGTGGCAGTCCTCGCACATCTTGGTCTCGGTCTTGCGCTCGGTGTGCGGGTAATGCGGGGCAAACGCCTGCGACGAGTAGCCGCTCGCAGCGACCGGCGGCTGCTGGATGTAGATCTTCTCGCGGTTGACGTTGGTCGAGGACAGCACCAGCGCGCTCGACGAGCGCACCGGCGCGATGCGCCCGCCCTTGGCCGGGCCGTGCTTGCCGAGCTGGTAGACGTCGTCGCGCACCACCTGCGGGTTGTAGGTCGCGAAGTTGCGCGTGGTGTTGCCCTCGTAGTGCTGCATGTCCGATTTCCAGTTCGCCTGGATCGGCAGATGGCAGCCACCGCAACTCGTCGTCCACGAGGTGTGGCAGGTGATGCACATCATCTCCTCGTCCTTGTGCGCGCGATTCTCCGGCTTGACCTTGCTGCCCCATTCCTGGGTCCTGGTATTGGCTGCCATCAGCTTGGCGCGCGCCGCCTTCTCGTTGTAATGCTTGTTGCCGGGGGTGACCGAGTCCTTGACCAGGCTCACCTCCCACTCCAGTCCTTCGGTGACGTTGGAGCGCTGGATCAGCTTGCCGTTGACCCACTCGAAGCGCAGCTGGCCGAAGGGCGTGCGCGCCAGGGACAGGTCGGTGCCGCCGGCAGGCGCCGCCGGGCCGCTGGTCAGCAGCGACGGGTAGGCATCCGCATTGCCGTGGCAATCGACACATTCGATCTCGATCGCCTGCGCGACCTCGCCGTAGATGTGGCCGTCGCCATGCACGTCCTGCGAGAAGTGACAGTCCACGCAGTGCATGCCGACATCGACATGGATCGACGACATGTGTACCGCCTTCTTGAATTTCTGCGGATCGTCGTCGGCGACCCGCTTGCCGTCCTTGTCGAGCAGGTGCCCCTTGCGGTCGCGCTTGAAGATCGCGCGGAAGTTCCAGCCGTGACCGTGGTAGTCGGCGAACTGCGTGTCCTTGAGCTGCGGGTTGAGCTCCGAGACCTGCTTGAGGAACTCGACGTCACCCCATTTGCCGCGGATCGCCGCCTCCTCGGGGTTGCGCTGGTTGATCTTGCGGATCTCGTCGATGCTCGGCTTCTTTTCCTCCGCGGGCCACATGAACGGCGCATCGGATTCGTAATCCCACATCGTGTAGCCGAGGAAGCTGTTCACGAACACGTTGGGCTGGTGCATGTGGCAGACCATGCACTGGCTGGTCGGGATCGCCGAGGTGAACGAATGCTGCAGCGGATGACCGGACTTGTCTTTCGGGATCGTCGGATCGGCGCTCTGCGACAGGCCGGTGTGGCCAGCCTTGGCGTAGGGGCCGGAATGGCGCGGATCGCGGTCGTTGGCATAGACCACGTGGCAGGACGAACAGCCGGACGAGCGGTAATCGCCGGGCTGGTCGTTGGTGCCGAGGAACCACATCAGCGGATCGTTCAGGCGCGACTTGTGCACGTTGAGCACCGGCACAGAGATGCGCAGACCAGTGCCCGGACCACGGTTCGACTGGCGCTGGTCCGGGCGCCCGGGCTCCTCGAGCCGCTGGATCGTGCCGACGGCGTTGGGCACCGCCGTTTCCGGGAACAGGTTGGTGATGTTGCGACCGCCGCGCTCGAACACGCGGAACACGTCGCCCGGCGGCGTCGTCTGCCAGCTCGGCAGCGGATAGAGCTGCTCCAGCACGCCCTTGGCCGCCATGTCCTCGTCCGGCTTCACCGGTCCCTTGAGCACCGCCGCCTCGCCTTCGCGCGTGTAGGTCTCGCCGAGGATGTAGCGCTTGAACGGCAGGATGCCGTTGTTGTACGAGGCGCCGCCCCAAAGCATCGCGCTGGTCGCCATGATGCTGCGTTCTGCGGCCTCGATGACCGGCAGGTGGCAGGCGCCGCAGGCCTCGCGCGCGACGCGGTAGTCGCTCGGATTGACGAAGCGCACGTACTCCGGACTCTCCTTGTTGAGCAGCGCATAGCTGTGCTCGGGATTGGCCGAATCCGGCCACTTCCAGGTCTTCGGGTAGAGCGGCAGCACGTGCGCGCGCGCCATCGCGCCGGCATAGGGCGAGCTGCCGGCGTCGAAACCTTCCGGCTTGTTCACCCCCGCATCGCCGCCGTGACAGTCGGTGCAGCCGAGAATCACACCCGGTGTCTGGTGCATCGACCTGGAGTCGGTTCCGGTGTGGCAGGTCATGCAGCCGGCCGACTTGGCGTCGGCCTCGGCCTGCGTCTGCACGCGTGGCGCCGGCGGATAGGCAGGGTAGTCGATGCGCCGGGGCGACTCGCCGGACGAAGCCGGCGCTGTCCCGCTCACGAGCACCGCCGCACTACCGAGCAGCAGGGCGCAGAGTCTCCGAAGGATGTTCCGGTTCATGGTCAGTACGTGAGCGTGAGATTCAGGAGAACCGAGTACGGCAGTTCGTCATCGCCGTACAGCGCCTTGTAGCCACCGCCGGGGACGAGCACCGCCCCGGATGCGCGGAACACGACGTTCTGCGTGAAAAACGGCCGCCAGATCGCGGCCAGCGACACGTCGAGTCCGATGTCGCGGTCGATGTTCGCCTGCTGGCGCGCCGCCTCGATCACCGCGGTGTCGGCGAAGGCGAGCTGGTTGAGATTGGTCGAAAGGCGCAGCTGCGGCGTCAGGTCGAGGTCCGCACCGATGCCGAGCAGCACCGTCCCCGGGTTGGTGAAGTTCGACTGGCCTTCGTCCTTGGAACTGCGCAGCGAATTGAGGAGGCCGTTGCGCGCCGAGATGGCGACGCCGCCGCCGCCGATCAAGGGCACGTTCTGCCGGTACCAGAAGCTCGTGTCGGCGCCGGCGAACAGGGCATTCTCGAACACGGCGTCGAAACCCTTTTCGAGGTCGTCGTAGGGATCGTCGTCACCGGAGGCGTACAGCGCGTTGATGCGGAACCGCCGCCAGTCGAAATCCATCGACAGCTCGGCGGCGAGGAAGTACGCGAACAGATCCGTGGCCCGATCGACGAACGCTCCACGCGTCTGGTTGCCGGTCAGCAGGTAGGCCGAGCCCGTGAAGTTGAGGCGGCCGAAATGACCGTCACCATTGAGGCCGAGGTAATAGGCATCGTAGCTGCGCGGCTTTTCGATGCCGATCGAGGCCGGGCGCTCGATGAAGCCGTTGTTGTTGAAGTAGGACGCCTCGTCGCCTTCGCGGTTGCGGTTGTAGAGCGCGACGATCTCGCTGGTCATGCCCAGCACCGGCAGATCCTGCCAGTACAGATTCGCGACGAAGACGTCGTCCTTGCGCAGCGGTTCGCCGAGATCGTTGAGACCCGAATTGGTGTCCTTCTCGATGCGCCGAAACCAGGCGAGGTTGTAGAGGTAGTAGTTGTTGTGGAAATTGCCGAACAGGCGGATGCCCAGGTTCTCGTCGCGGAACAGGAAGCCGCGGAAGTCGGCATTGAACGGCTGGATGCCAATGCGCAGGCTGTTGAAGTCGTAGCGCGCGCTGTTGTCCCACAGGTGCTTGTCGATGAACAGATCCTGGACGCCGATGTGGCCGTCCTCGCGCGTGTCGCCCTCGGTCGGATCGATGTTGAGCACGCGGTTCTGCTCGACCTGCGCATAATTGATGTTGAACACCGGGGTGAAACGGAACTCCCAGTCCGGCGGCATGAAGGTGGTGTTGCCCTTGTACAGCACCAGGCCGATCCCGAGGTTCTGCGCCAGCACGAGCTGCTCGCCCTTGCCGATCAGGTCGGACTGGCCGGGTCCGTTCTCGCCCTGTGGTGCCACCGGGATCGGGAAGCGGCGCGGCTCGACGACCGTGTCCGACACGATGTTGGCGTTGAAGAACCAGTACTCACCGAACACCGGGCGGTCGGCCTTCAGCGTGTTCTGGTGATACGGGTCGTACCAGGGATAGTCGGTCAGGCCCAGCGCCCGTGTCAGCTGCCAGCGGTCCGCCACCGGCTCCTTGCGGAACTCGGCGTCGGAGCCCGGCTTGGCCACCGGCTTCAAGCCGGTGGCCTTGTTGGGCGCGAACGGGACGCGCTGACCGCGCAGCGGCGAACCCGGTTCGCCGCGCTCGCCGGAAGCACCAGGCCGCGTGTACTCCGGCTGGCCCGGTCGGCGACGCTCGGACGCACCGATGCGCGGCGAGACCGACTCGGCGGGCACCGTCGCTTCACCGGCCGGTTGCTCGACGCTGGCCGCCGCTTCTCCGGGCCGGCGCCGCTCGACGCCGATGCGCGGCGCCGGCAGCGCTTCCTTCGGCTCGACGACGGGCTTCGGGCTCGCCGTCGGCCGGGGTTCGGCGGGCAGCTCCGTCTCACGGCCCGGACGTTCGCCGGGACGCCGACGGTCGTCCTGCGCCTGCGCAGCGAGAACGCACAGGGCCAGCACGATTCCCATCCCGACTCTAGAGACCATTGCAGACCTCCTGGACGTCGGAATCGAGGAAGGGCGACTGCGGACAGATCACGTAGCGCAGGTTGACGTCGAAGCCGCCGGGCCTGAGCTGGTCGGCACGGATCGCCTGCGGCGCGTTGTTGATGCTGCCGGGACCCAGTTCCTTGCCGACCTGGTCGATGGCCAGGAACGGCAGGAAGTCGTCCTGCTCCAGGCCATCGCCGGACAGACCGATCGCACCGATCAGCTGGTTACCGCGATAGATCGGAAAGCCGCCGGCGAACAGCGTGATGCCGTTGCGGATTTCGGGGATGGGATTCGCCTGCTCCGGTGCACCGTCGAGGATGTCGGTGATCGGGCTGTATCCGGTGCAGCCGGCACCGACCAGCGGTCGATCCGGATCGGCCGGCAGATCGGTGGGCGCGACCCCGAGCACGAACGCCAGATGCCGGATCACCGCGTTGTAAACGAGGTCCAGCTGCAGGCCGGTGGAGAAGATGCTCCACTCGCCGCCCGGCTTGGACAGCGGCCCGGGCGGATTGCCGTCGATGTTGTCCGGATAGAACGGCCGGCCGATCAGTCCGATCGCGCGCGTCGAGAAGGCGAAGTCGCCGAACTCCGCGCCGAGGAAGTTGCGGAAGTTCGACGCGTACTGGCCGATGGCCTCGCGCCGCAGCGTCGGCGGATCGGGCAGCACGCCGCCCGGCGCCGGCGGACCGGCATTGATGTATTCCGCCGGCGGCAGCGCCGCCAGACGCGGCGCACCGCCGGCCTTGGAGAAGTACAGCGCGCTGCGCGCCTTCTGCGCGTTGACGTCGATCGCATCGACCAGCGCGTCGCGCGTGCGCGCGGCGCCGACGATGTCGCCGTTGATGTCCACGATCACCAGGTGGATCCCGGCGGACGAGCCGAGTGGCCTGCGCACCTGGCTGCGGGCGCGGTTGGCCAGTGCGACCGACTTGACCAGCAGCGCCTCGACCTCGGCCTTCGTCAGACCGCCGGCGCCGGCACCGGCCCTGGCCGGGAAGCGATTCTGGTTGTTCTCATCGACGATGACGAAGCCGTCCGCCGCGGCCAGCCCCGGCGCATCCGTCACGGTATCGGCAGCGCGGATCCCCGATTCCGGCAAGCCGAAGCGCGTGCCGGCTGCGACCTGCGCGTTGGCGTAGCCGCGGATCGCGATCAGCCCGACATCGTCATCGAGCGGCGGCAAGGGATCGAAGGCCGGCGTCTGCTGCGCCAGCAGCTGGCCGAACGTCCGCAGATCCTCGAAATCGACGTCGGCGAAGCGCGCAGTCTTGCCCTCGAGCGTGATCACGTCGGCGCGCCGGTCGCGCGGCGCGCCGAAACCGAAGGTCGCGGCCGTGGCGATCAGCTCGTCGATGTTGCCGTCGGGATCGGCGTCGCGGTCGTCATCGGTGATGACCTTGTCCACGCCGTACACGCCGTCGGCGATGACGCCGACCGCGCCGACCGTGACGCCCTGCTTGTACAGCGGCAGTCCGCCCGGATCGGCGCCGAAGCCGATCGCCGAGCGGTGCGGACCGGGATCGGGACCGATGCCATTGAAGCGCCGCGAGATGTCCGAGCACGGCAGCTGGCTGATCTGCACACCGAACAGCGCGCCGCCCGGCGTGCGCGGTTCACCCGGATTGAAGTGTTCCTGGATCACCTGGCCGCCGGTGCGCGAGGTGAACGCGTTGCCCTCGGACGAGAAGTACATCGCGGTCAGCGCCTTGGCCAGCGAGCCGAGCTCGGTCGGCACGATGGCGACGTTGTCGAGACCGCCGCTGATCAAGGTCCCGGTGGGCGCGTAGATGCCGGACGTGACGTTGATGCGCGGCGGTGCGCCGGGCATGCGGTACGCGGCCAGCACGTTGCCGACGCGATCGATGACGACGAAGGTCGCCGGCCTGCCGCGCGCGTTCGCCTCGGCGACGCCCTGGGCGATGATGCGCTGCACGTCGGCGACGTCCAGCCGCTGGGGATTGTCGGTCTGGCAGTGTCCGCTGCACGGGCGCCCCCGCGCATCGACGCCCGGCGACGTACCGACTTCGCTCGGCCGATCGCCACCGGAACATCCCGCGAGCAGCAACGCGAGCGTCGCCGTTGCCCATAGCGTTCCCTGACCGCTACCGCACCATCTCCGACGTCTGCGCATTGGCAAGTTTCCCCGGCAACTTGCTCATCGACAGCGTCGCCGCCTGATGAAAGCGATGACAGTCGATGCAGGTGGATTGGATTTTGCCGTCCGAGCCTACGCCGCCATGACAGCCGCGACAAGTCTCGATCTGCGGCAATAGCAGGTCGTTCGAGTCCGAACTCGTGCTCGCCGCGTGACAGACTTCACAGGACACCCACTGGTGCGGTGCGTGCGTGAAGCGCGCCATCGGCATCCAGGTCTGGCGCAGCGCCGGCGCGGACACCGCGACGACCTGTCCCTCGGTCCGCGTGACCTCGTGGCACTTGGCGCACACCTGGCGCTCGAAGATGCCGTCGATCTCGCTCGCCGAACCGGTGTCGTCGCCGCGCTCGGCGCGCACGCCGGGACGGCGGCGGTCTTCGCCCTGCACGTCGGCCGCCTTGGGCGCAGCGACGGGCTTCATGCCGACGGCGCCTTCCAGCAAGCTGCGCACCGCATCGCTGTCGCCATGCGGCAGCCGGAACGGCAGGCCGCCGAGGGTCACGTCGAGCTGGTGACAACGCTGGCAATCGCGCTCGAAGCGCACGGGCGCAAAACCGACGTCGCCCGCACCCGGCCGGTGGCAGTCCGCGCACTGCAGCACTTCCTTGCCGTTCTCGCCGCGGATGCCCTTCGGGTTGAGATGCAGGTCGTGCGGGTAGATCAGCCCCGACTGGTCACGTGTGCCGGGCGTGAGCTCGGCGCGCCGCGTTTCGCGCTGTCCATCGCGGAGGACCGTGGCCGTCGTCCTGAACGGCGGGTGCTTGCGCGCAAAATCGGTCACCGCGCCGACACCGGACAGCGCCGCGAAGTCCTGCGGAGTGGCGTGGCAGCCCGTACAGGTGGCCGGATGCTGCGGCAGCACCGCGTGTGCGTCGCCGTGCTCGAAATGGCAGCTTGCACAGCGGCGATCGTCGAGCCCTGCGGCGGCCATCCCCTGCGCGTCGTCGCCGTGATGCTTGATCGTCGCATGACAGCCGAGGCACGCCTGGTCGCGCACGCGCACGAACAGGCTTTCGTGGCAGACGCCGCACTGCTGGCCAAAATGCGCGTGCGCATTGCTGATGCGTCCGGACGACCACAGCCGCTCGCTCGGCGCCCAGTCGCCGACCCAGACCGGCAACGGCAGCGCCCTCAGGATCAGCGGCACGATCAATGTCAGCACCAGGACCAGCCCCAGACCGATCAGCGCCGGTCGGCGCATGCGCCAGCCGGCCCGGTCCAGGCTCGACTGCCCGCCCGTTCGCTCCGCTGCGGCCCTGGCGTCGTGTTCGTGGACCTCGAGCACCGGCGCGGACCGGGCGTCATCGACGCCGATGTGGACACGATGACCGCCGATGCCCAGTTCATCGCCGGGCAGTAGCTCGGTCGTGCCCTGGACCGGCGCGCCATTGACGATCACGCCGGCCGTGCTGAGCACGTCCATCTGCAGGCGCATGCCGCCGGCGGGGGACACGCGCAGGTGGTGCAGCGCCACCAGCAGACCCGGCAGCTGGATCGTGTTGTCGGTCGCCCGGCCGATCGAGATCGACCCCTCGCAGCCCTGCTCGGTGCGCGCCCCCTCGGGATCGAAGCGTCGGATCAGGATCATGCGGGCGGGTCACGCTACCAGTAGAGGAACACCGACAGGACGTGCACGAACAGCGCCGCGAGCAAGGCAACCGTCAGCGGCACGTGGATGTAGAGCCAGGCCGCGAGGCGTGCGCGCAGCGTGATGTCGCGATTGACGCGCTCGAGCAGTGCCTTGCGCTTGGCGATGGTCTGCAGCAGCTTCTGCAAGGTCTCGCTGCTGGCATCCGGCTTGCCGCCCCGCCCGCTGCCCATCGCGAACAGCTGGTCGGCGACGAAGGCGATCGTCGCCTGGCGACCACCGCGCTGCGGCATCGCCGCAGCGGCGGCAGGCGCCGCGGCCAGCGCCTGCAGCTGCTTGCGCTTGACCGAAAAGAACGAGTCCAGCGCGCCCGGTTCATCGGCCGCGCGATAGCGGCCGCTGAGCTGCTCCCAGGCCGAACCGCCGATCCGCACCTTGCCGACCGAACGGGCGACCACGGCATGGGTCTCCGGGTCGATGCGGTCGGCCAGCGTCAGCGCCGACTCGTTGAGCTGCTCGATCTCTTCGAGCATCGCGCGGAATTCCATCTCCTCGCGATTGGCCGTGATCTGCGTCGGCAGCACCGCGTAGGCGAGGATGCCGTAGAGGCCGCTGAGGATCACCAGCACCATCAGCACATAGGCGAGCGTGTGCACGTTCCAGCCGACCTGGAAGGCCGCGTGCAGCGTCGCGATCACCAGCAGCGACAGGCCCAGGTACACGTGCGCCGACACCCAGTCCTGCATCGGCATGCGCGCCTCGACGAACTGACGCTTGCGCACCCCCAGCCAGGCGAGCCAGACGATCAACCCGGCGCCCAGGATCCCCAGCGCGTAGCCCAGCCAGGTGCTGCCGCTCCTGCCTTCGACCGGATCGTGCAGCACGTAGAGCACGATCGACAGGATGCACAGCATCAGTGCGACACGCAGGTAGTACGCGCCGCGATAGACGAGGAAGGATTCGTGGCGCGCGGCGCGCGGCGGCGGCAGTACGAGGCCGCGCAGGCGGGTGATCATGGAACTACCTTCCGCCACCGGACAGCACCTCGAAGAATTCCTCGGGGCCGACGCGGATCGCCGCCCCGGTCGGGCAGGCCTGCACGCAGGCCGGACCGGCCGCGCGCGGACCGCACATGTCGCACTTCACCGCCTTCTTGATCGAGCCCTTCGGATAGTCGTGCAGCTCGCTGCCCGGCGCAGGGCCCTGGCCGAGCAGCAGCCAGCGCCACAGGCTCGGCTTCTCGGGCGACTGCACGCCCATCTGGATCACGCCGTACGGACAGTTGCGCTCGCAGTTGCCGCAGCCGATGCAGGTGTTCTGGATGTAGACCTCGCCGTTGGGCGAGCGGTGGATCGCATCCGGCGGGCAATCCTTCATGCAGTGCGGATGCTCGCAGTGTCGGCACGAGGTCGGCACGTGCAGGTTGTCGAAGGTCGCACCGGCCTCCCGGTTCAGGCGCGAGACGTTGCCGTGCGTCGCCGCGCAGGCCTTCTCGCACTGGTCGCAGCGGATGCACAGCGACTCGTCGATCAGCAGCGCGTCGGTGGCCTCGCCCAGTCCCTCGCCGAGCAGGAAGTGGATGCGCGCGCCGCGTTCCGGGTCGCGCTCCATCTGCAGGCGCTGCTCGATCTGGCCGCGGAAGCGCTCGCGCACCTCGGCCTGCATGTCGGGATTCTTCGCCAGCAGGTCGAGAAAGGGTTTCGCCTCGATGCGGATCGTCTCGGTCTTGATCGCGGCCTGCGCACCGTAGCTGCGCCTGGTGCCGGCGATGACGTCGAGCTCGCCGAAGTACTGGCCTGCGGCGAGATACTGCAGCACAACGTCGCGCCCGCCGACCCGCGTGGACAGCATCACCGAACCGGATCGGATCAGGTGGATGTGCTCGGCGGCGTCGCCGGCCGCGTAGATCGGATCCTTGGCCTTGAACTGGCACAGCTTCGCCGTATCGACGATCTCCTTGAGCTGGGCATCCTCGGCGCCGGGCAGCAGGTAGCGCTCCAGCGCGCGCAGCGTGAACACGCGGTCGATGTACTCGCGCACGCGCTCGTTGCCGGCGATCAGCTTGAGCATCGCCCGGCGCGGCACTTCGATCAGCACGCAGTCCTTGCCGGCGACCACCGCCGCGGCGCGCGGGCGGCCGGAGATCAGTGCCATCTCGCCGAAGATGCGGCCGGCCTTGATCGTGCGCAGCTTGGCCGGATCCTGCGGGTCGAGCCGCACGCCGACGTCGCCGGAGACGATGATGAAGACGGAATTGCCGTAGTCGCCTTCCTGGTAAAGCACCTCGCCGGCCCTGGGGGCGAAGATGCGGCTCTCGAGCAGGAACTCGCGCAGCTGCAGGCGGTTCATCGCCGCCATCACCGGCGAGCGGCGGTTGAGCACGTCGAGGAAGGCTTCGACGTCCGGGTCCTTCGAGAAGGCTGCAAACTTCTCGCGCAGGATCGGTTCGTCGGCCGGCTTGACCGGCCGCTTGCAGATGAACTCGACGACCTCGTAGCCCTGGTTCATCGCCTGCTTGATCAGCGGATAGCCGGCCAGCGCACCGATGATGTACAGCCCCGGCACGTTCGACTCGTAGGTCGGCGACACCTGCGGAATGGCGGCGGGATCCTTGTTCGGGAACTGGATGCCGCAGGCCTCGACGAACTCGCGCTGCGGCGTCGCGCCCAGGCGCGCGATGATGCGGTCGCACGGGATCTCGACGGTGCCTTCCTTCGAGTTCAGCTTGAGCAGCATCGGCTTGCCGCTCGGATGGCCGGGCGGCAGCGCCTCGATCGTTTCCGGCGCGCTGTTGTAGTGGCAGCGCAGCTTGCCCTGCTCGATCGCGCTCAGGATCAGCTGGTTGTTGCCGTCCTTTGCGCGCGAGAACTCGTTCTTGCGATTGACGATGTGGACGCTGTTCTGCCTGGCCAGCGCCACCGCGTTCTCGATCGCCGCGTCACCGGCGCCGACCACCACGATCGTCTCGCCCTTGTACTCGTCGGGGTCATCCAGCTGGTACTGGATGTTCGGCAGATCCTCGCCGGGCACACCCATCCTGCGCGGATTGCCCTGTACGCCGATGCCCAGCACCACCGCTTCGGATAGCACGTGCTCGCCCGAGCCCAGCGTCAGCCGGAAATGGCCGTCGAGCTTCTCGATCTTGGTGACTTCGGCGCGATGGCGGATGTTGATCTTGCGCGCCGCTGCATCCTCGTTCCATTCGCCGAGTATCTTCTCGCGCGTACCGGCCTCGAACCGTGCCGACGCGCGCAAGGGCAGCACGTTGGGCTCGGCCATGACGTGCTTGCCCTTCTGGTAACGGTAGATGGTGTTGGAGAGGTGCGGCTGTGCTTCGAGCAGGACGTGCGAGTCACCCATCTCGGCCGCGCGACACGCCGCCGACAGTCCGCCCGGACCGGAACCGACGATGGCGATCTTGTAAGTCTGCGCTGACGACATGCGGGGTCCGCTGACGCGATCGGGGCACCCACCTTAGCCGAACGGACTGCCGCTCCGCGAGTCCGGCACGGGTCGGCATGTGCTGCGCGTCACCGGGCGCGCACCGGCGATGCCGGCTAGAACGGAATGTCGTCCTCCTCGAACGATCCATCCATGTCGGCGGCCGGCGCGGCCGCCGCCGGTGCGCGACCCGGACCGGCCGCCGGGCGGCGCTCGTGGCTGCCGCGCTCCTCGCCCATCGCGCCGGTGCCACCGCCGGGTTTGCCGTCGAGCATCTGCATGTCCTGCACGCGGATCTCGGTCGTGTAGCGCTTCTGGCCATCCTTCTCCCAGGAGCGCGTGCGGATCGAGCCCTCGACGTAGATCTTCGAACCCTTCTTCAGATACTTGCCGGCGATCTCGGCGAGCTTGCCCGGGAACACGAGGTTGTGCCACTCGGTGGCCTCCTTCATCTCGCCGGTCTGCTTGTCCTTCCAGGATTCGGTCGTCGCCAGTGTCGCGTTGGCCACCGCGTCGCCGCTCGGGAAGTAGCGGGTCTCGGGATCCTTGCCGAGGTTGCCGATCAGAATCACTTTGTTCACGCCGCGTGCCATGTCGCTATCTCCAGTCTGTGCTCACACCCTGACGCCCTCGCCCGCCTGCCGCACCGGCGCCGCCAGCTTCGCCGCCAGGCCGAGCCAGATTACCGGCAAGGCGATGGCCGCCGCAAAGGCGCCGCCGATGCCGCCGTGCTGCAAGGCGAATCCGCCCAGCGTGCCGCCGGCGAAGGCGCCGAGGAACTGCGCGCTGGAATAGACGCCGAGCGCCGCGCCCTTCTGTGCGGGCGGTGCGATGCGCGAGATCAGTGACGGCAGGGCGCCTTCGAGAAAATTGAACCCGGTGAAGTACAGCAGCAGCGCGCCGACCAGGATCACCACGCTCTGGTGTCCCGCGGCAGCCAGGGTCAGCGCCACGGCCAGCAGGCCGATGGCGCCGACGAAGGCCGGCTTGAAATGGCCGGCGCGCTCCGCCGAGCGGATCAGCGGGAATACCGGCACCAGGCTCAGTACCAGCACCGGCAGATAGACTCTCCAGTGCTCGGCGCTCGGCAGTCCGAGGGTCTCGACGATGGCCAGCGGCACGGTGGTGAACACCGCGGTCATGCAGGCGTGTAGCAGAAAGATGCCAGCATCGAGGCGCAGCAGCTGCGCATCGGCGAGCACGGTGCGCAGGTCCCCCTCGCGCTCGACGGTACGCGGCGGCGTCGGCACGCCGAGCAGAACGACCGGCAGGCTCAGCAGCGCCAGAATACCGGTCAGCAGGAAGATGCCATCGACGCCGATCCAGCCGGCGACCACCGGGCCGAGCACCAGCGCAAACACGAATGCCAGACCCATGCCGGCGCCGAGGATCGCCATCGCCATCGTCCGCACGGAGTCGCGTGTCACGTCGGCGAGCAACGCCGCGACCGCGGACGACACCGCACCGGCGCCCTGCAGCGCACGTCCGGCGATGATCCATTCGATCTCGCGGGTGCTGCCGGCGAGGAAACTGCCCGCGGCGAAGATCAGCATGCCGACGACGATCACCGGCTTGCGGCCGTAGCGGTCCGACGCGATGCCCATCGGGATCTGCACGATGGCCTGGGTCAGGCCATAGATGCCGATGGCGATGCCGGCCTGCCAGGCTTGCGCCGGCACCGGCAGCTCGCGCGCGTACAGCGCGAACACCGGCAGCACCATGAACATGCCGATCATGCGCAGCGCATACAGCGCGCCGAGCGCGAAGACGGCGCGCCACTCCTGTGCATTCATGACGTGAGGCGGGAGACGGGAGGCGTCAGGCGCGGGGCCACGCAAAACCTGCTTTGTCCGGAATCGTGAAGGCCGCATATAGTACCCGTTTTGCAGTCCCCCCCACGATCCGCACCCGATGGAAACCATCCGCATCCGCGGCGCGCGCACGCACAACCTCAAGAACGTCTCGCTGGACCTGCCGCGCGACCGGCTGATCGTCATCACGGGCCTGTCCGGCTCCGGCAAATCCTCGCTGGCCTTCGACACGCTCTATGCCGAGGGCCAGCGCCGCTACGTCGAGTCGCTGTCGGCGTATGCGCGCCAGTTCCTGTCGATGATGCAGAAGCCGGACGTGGACGTGATCGAGGGCCTGTCGCCGGCGATTTCGATCGAGCAGAAATCGACCTCGCACAACCCGCGCTCGACGGTCGGCACCGTCACCGAGATCTACGACTACCTGCGCCTGTTGTTCGCGCGCGTCGGCACCGCGCGCTGCCCCGATCATGGCGTCGCACTGGAGGCGCAGTCGGTGTCGCAGATGGTCGACCAGGTGCTCGCGCTGCCGCCCGAGTCGGCGTGGTTGCTGCTCGCGCCGGTGGTGCGCGGGCGCAAGGGTGAACACGCGGACGTCTTCGAGCAGGCGCGTGCGCAGGGCTTCGTGCGCGTGCGTGTCAACGGCAAGGTCTGCGAGCTGGACGAGGTGCCGGCACTGAACCGCAAGCTCAAGCACGATGTCGAGATCGTCGTCGATCGCTTCAAGGTGCGTCCTGACCTCAAGCAGCGCCTCGCCGAGTCCTTCGAGACCGCGCTGCGCCTGTCGGATGGCCTGGCCTACATCGTGCCGCACGGCGGCGATGCGGGATCACTGGCATTCTCCGCGCGCATGTCCTGTCCGCACTGCGGCTACTCGCTGGAGGAACTGGAACCGCGGCTGTTCTCGTTCAACGCGCCGCACGGCGCCTGCCCCACCTGTGACGGCCTGGGCACGCTGCAGGCTTTCGATCCTGCGCGCGTCGTCGCGCATCCCGAGCTGTCGCTGGCCGCCGGCGCGATCCGCTCCTGGGACAAGCGCAATCCGTACTACTGGCACTTCGTCACCTCGCTGGCGAAACACTACGGCTTCGATCCCGAGAAACCCTTCCACAAGCTCAGCGACAAGGTGCGCAATCTGCTGCTCTATGGCAGCGGCGATGAGCGCATCGAGTTCGAATACCCGGACGAGCGCGGCCGCGTGGTCCAGCGCACGCACAAGTTCGAGGGGATCATCCCGAATCTCGAACGGCGCTACCGCGAGACCGAGTCCGACGCGGTGCGCGAGGAGCTGGCCAAGTACCTCAGCAACAAGCCCTGCCCGGACTGCGGCGGCGAGCGGCTCAACCGCGCGGCGCGCAACGTCTTCGTCGCCGACCGCAGCCTGCCGGCGCTGACCGCGCTGTCGGTGCGCGACGCGGAAGGCTTTTTCAGCAGCCTGACGCTGCCCGGCCACAAGAACGAGATCGCCGCCAAGATCGTCAAGGAAATCTCGGCGCGCCTGGGCTTTCTCAACAACGTCGGCCTCGACTACCTGACCCTGGCGCGCAGCGCCGAAACGCTGTCGGGCGGCGAGGCGCAGCGCATCCGCCTGGCCTCGCAGATCGGCGCCGGCCTGGTTGGCGTGATGTACGTCCTGGATGAGCCAAGCATCGGCCTGCACCAACGCGACAACGAACGCCTGCTGCAGACCCTGTTCCGCCTGCGCGATCTGGGCAACACGGTGATCGTCGTCGAGCACGACGAGGACGCGATCCGCCATGCCGACCACGTCGTCGATATCGGCCCCGGCGCCGGCGTGCACGGCGGCCAGATCGTCGCCCAGGGCACGCCGGACCAGATCGCACGCAGTGCGGCATCGATCACCGGCCGCTACCTGTCCGGACGCTCGCGCATCGAGATCCCCGACCTGCGCACACCGGTGCAGCCGGGCAAGGCGATCACGATCCGCGGCGCGCGCGGCAACAATCTCAAGGATGTGACGGTCGAAATCCCGGTCGGCGTCATCACCTGCGTGACCGGCGTGTCCGGCTCCGGCAAGTCCACGCTGATCAACGACACGCTGTACGGCTATGCCGCGCGCCAGCTCAACGGCGCGGCCACCGAGCACGCCGACTGCGACGGCATCGACGGCCTCGAGCGGCTGGACAAGGTCATCGACATCGACCAGTCACCGATCGGCCGCACGCCGCGCTCCAACCCGGCGACCTACACCGGCCTGTTCACGCCGATCCGCGAGCTGTTCGCCGGCGTGCCGGAGGCACGCGCGCGCGGCTACACGCCGGGGCGCTTTTCGTTCAACGTCAAGGGCGGACGCTGCGAGACCTGCCAGGGCGACGGCGTGATCAAGGTCGAGATGCACTTCCTGCCGGACGTCTACGTCACCTGCGACACCTGCAAGGGCAAGCGCTACAACCGCGAGACGCTGGAGATCCGGTACAAGGGCAGGAGCATCAACGAAGTGCTCGACATGACCGTCGAGGACGCGCGCGAGTTCTTCAAGCCGGTGCCGTCGATCCACCGCAAGCTGGAGACGCTGATGGACGTCGGCCTGTCGTACATCACGCTGGGCCAGAACGCGACCACGCTGTCCGGCGGCGAGGCGCAGCGCGTCAAGCTGGCCAAGGAACTGTCGCGCCGCGACACCGGACAGACGCTCTACATCCTCGACGAGCCGACCACCGGACTGCATTTCCACGATGTCGCGCAGCTGCTGACCGTGCTCGAACGCCTGCGCGACCACGGCAACACCGTCGTGATCATCGAGCACAACCTCGACGTCATCAAGCGCGCGGACTGGATCATCGACCTCGGCCCCGAAGGTGGCAACGGCGGCGGCACCGTCGTCGCCCGCGGCACGCCGGAGGACATCGCCAAAGTCGCCGCCTCGCACACCGGGCGCTTTCTCAAACCGATGCTCAGTTCGTAAGGCGGGGCCCTGCCCGCCCTACGAACTTGCTTGTTTTGAAAGTCGCGGCCAGTGAGGCGGAAAAGACGAGCATCCGGTGAATGCTCGTCCCGCCGAACGGCTGCGGCTCGTCAGGACGACATCTAGAACTGGACCTTGACGAAGGCGCGCGCCATGTCCTTGTCGCGGTACAGGTTGGCGATGCCGCCGCCGGTGTACCAGGTGTAGCCGAGATAGAAACCGAAGTTGGACTTGTAGCGCGTCTCCAGCTGGATGTCGGCGGTCTTGCGCCCGGCGATGAAGTTCTCGCCCGGTCCGGGTGCGGTGCCGTTGACGTCGTGCTTCCAGATGATCTGCGGCGCCATCGAGATGCCGGGCAGGATCGACTCGTACTTGATGATGGCGATCAGCACGTAGCCCCAGGAAAACTTGTCCGGGTACAGGTCCAGGTTCGCCTGCGACGGATTGAAGCGCAGGCCGTCGATGCCGTAGGAGCACGACTGCCGCGGCGCGCGCGTCACCGGATCGTAGGAACAGGCCAGGCGCTGCTCGCGCTCGCTGGTCCAGTAGGCACCCGTGCCATCGGCACCGGCGCTGGCATGCGAGTAGGTGCCGGCCGCCTCGAACTGCAGCAGGTCCAGCGGCGGCAGGTTCGGTACCCAGGTCGCGCCGGTCTCGAACACGAACTGGATCTGGTCGGCGCCGATCGGGTTGTCGGTCGCTCCGAGCACCTGCGTGCCGCCGAAATTGAACTGATAGACCTCCAGCCGCTCGTAGCCGCGGATGTAGCACGGATTCGACGGCGTGTAGGGAATGAAGTTCGGATTGAGCGAAGCGTCGCCACTGGCGATGGCGTCGCGGTTCACCGCGCCGTAGCCGGTCGTCTGCTGAATGGCATTGTCGTAGATGTATTCCTGCGAGCAGGGCGCGTTCTCGCCGACCTGCGTGCCGCGGTAGGCGGTGACGAAGGCCGGGAACGAGCGCGCCGAGCCCGGCGCGTGGCCGATCGCCAGATCGAAGGTGTCGCGGAACGCGCCGGGCGTGCCGTTGCCGTCCACGACATAGTCGCTGGGGGCATAGACCCCCTCGCCGCCGCCCAGCGGCGTGGCGGTGTCGTAGCCGTTGTCCACATAGGCGCCGACACCGGCCGTGGTACCCGAACAGCCGTTGACGCCGACCGGCACCAGATTGGGGATGCCGACGATGCCGCCGGTCAGCTGGCTGACCGCACCGAAGATCAGGTTGGTCTGGCCCAGCGCGTTGCCGAGCGCGCCGGCCGGGATCAGCGAGCGCTGCAGGTTGGGATCGTGGCAGCGCGACAGGGTCGGCCCGAACGCCGCGAACACCAGGTCCTCGGTATCGACCTGCAGCGGCAGGTTCGGGCGGTAGGCGACTTCGCCCTGGAACGACCAGCCGAATGCGGTCGTGTTGAAGCTGATGCCGTACAGCTTGATGTCCTCCGGATACTCGACCAGCAGCTTCACGGTATCCAGCGGCACCGCGTTGCTGGTGGACAGCGCCGTGTCACCGCCGGTGGCCTGCGCCAGCACCGGCAGGTCTGGACAGGCGGCGAGGAAGCTGATCGGATCGTAGGCGTCGATGCCCAGGGCATTGCCCTCGCGGCGTGCACAGCTCGCGGCGGTCGCAAAGAAACTCGCGTACGGCAGCCGCGAGTGGTAGTTCATGTAGTAGAAACCGAACTCGGTGCCGTTGTTCAGATTCTCGGCGTAGTACTTGAACGAGACGCCGTACTGGCCGCCGTCCTTGGGTTCCAGGTCACGCAGACGGTCGATCTTGGTCGTGGTGTTGGTCACACCGGACAGCGGGTTGAACAGCGGGTAGCCGACGCCGTCCGGATCCTCGGCGCCGCCGCCGAAGTGGACGTAGGCGTAGTTGACCGCGTTGTCGGTGCCGACCGTGTCGGACAGCTGCAGCATCGAACCCGGCGCCGGCGCCTCCACCGGCAGCCATTCGTACTGGTAGAACGCCTCGAAGGTGCCGCCCGAGAACGGTTCGAACGACGCCGAGATCATGCCGACCGGCGTGAACACCTCCTCGACGAGGAAGCCGACGCGGTAGAAGTTGCTGGCGTTGACCGGATTGGCCTGGTTGATCGAGTTCAGCGCCAGCAGGGTGGATTCGCCCCAGTTGATCGCCTGCCGGCCGACCTTGAAGGACAGTTCCTGTTCGCCCCACAGCGGCAGCGTGCCGAAGAAATAGGAATCGAGCAGCTGCAGCTCGGTGCCGATCTGGCCCAGCAGGCTGCCGTTGCGGCGCCGCACCTTCTCGGGACGGCCCGGTCCGTACTGGCGGTCGCCGAAGGTGGTGTCGGTCGTGCCCACGCTGTCCTTGTTGGCGCGCGTGATCAGGTTCGGGTGGTATTCGTCGAAGCGCGCGTTGACCCAGTCGTAGTAGTACAGGCCCTTCACGAACAGGCCGAAGTTGTCGTAGGTCAGCGTCAGGTCCTGCGTGATCTTGGCGACGCCCGAGGTGAGGTCGTAGCGGTCGTAGTTCCAGTTGCCGTCGTCGTAATTCGGGCTGAACTGACCCGGCGCGGCCGCCAGCGCGGCACCCGGATGCCCCTGATCGCGGAACAGGCCCTGGCAGGACTGGTTGATGCCGCCGCAGACGTCCGGATTGATGTTGGCCTTGCCCAGGTAGTCGGTGTGCCGCTCCTGCATGCGCATCGACGCGCCGACGGTGATCGTGGTGTTGAGCACACCATCGATGGAGGCATCCTCGCCCCACGGCAGACTGAAGCTGACGGCCTGCGCCGCAGCCCCGTAAAGCGCCGCCATTGCGGCCGCTGCTGAAACGACGATGCGGCGATTCGCCCACTTGCTCATCAATTTCTCCCCCGACCGAACACGCGGCCGCAGATTACCGGCCGCTGTCACGACGCTGACGCGAGCGGAGATGCCCGACGCCAATCAATGCTTTGGACAGATTATGGAGGAATTGCTTGAAGGCGCAACAGCCCCGGGCGATCCCTCAGCGACGGCGCGGGTCGGCAGCCGCCAGCAGCACGCGGGTATAGGGATGCCGCGCGTCGTCCAGGATCCGCACGAGCGGACCGCGCTCGACCAGGCGGCCGGCCTGCAATACCGCGAGGTCGTCGCACAGCTCGGCGACGACGCCCAGGTCATGCGAGATCAGCAGCAAGGCCAGACCGAAGTCGCGGCGCAGCGCACGCAGCAGATCGAGCAGCTGCGCCTGCGTGGTGGCATCGAGCGCGGTGGTCGGCTCGTCGGCGACCAGCAGCCGGGGCTGCGCCGCCAGCGCGAGCGCGATCGCCACGCGCTGGCACTGGCCGCCGGACAGTTCGTGCGGAAACTGCCGCAGGCGGCGCGACGCGTCACCGAGCCGCACCGCGTCGAGCAGGCGCAGGCTCTCGGCCCGCGACTGCGCGCGCGTGAGCCGGCGGTGGACTTCGAGCACCTCGCCGATCTGCGAACCGATGCGCAGATGCGGCGTCAGGCTCGCGGACGGATTCTGGAACACCGCGGCGATGCGGCTGCCGCGCCAGCGCCGGCGCGCAGCCTCCGGCTGGCTCAGCAGATCCTCGCCCTCGAACAGGATGCGGCCGCCGAGCGTCGCGCCGCGCGGGCTCAGGCCCAGAACCGCACGCGCCGTCTGCGACTTGCCGGAACCCGACTCGCCGACCAGCCCCAGCGCGCCGGCCGCGGCCAGCTCGAAATCGATCGCATCAACCACCGTGCGGTTGCCGAACTGCACCCGCAGCCCGATGGCCTGCAGCAGTGGCTCCGTCACGGAACGGCTCCGCGCGCCCGCAGACCGTCACCGAGCAGGTGCAGGCACAGCAGCGTGACCGCGAGGAAGCCGGCCGGGAACGCCAGCGCCCAGGGTGTCTGCTCCATGTCGCGCGCGCCGTCGTTGATCAGTGCGCCCCAGCTGGTCATCGGCTCCTGCACACCCAGGCCGAGGAAGCTCAGGAAGGACTCGATCAGAATCACCTGCGGCACGGTCAGGGCCGCGCAGGCGATCACGGTCGGCAGCAGATTTGGCACGATGTGGCGGAGAATGACCGCGCGATGCGGCGCGCCGCACAGCTGCGCGGCGAGCACGAAGCTGCGTGTGCGCAGCGCCAGGGTCTGGCCGCGCACGATACGCGCCATGTCGAGCCAGTTGACCAGGCCGATGGCGACGAACACCAGGACGATGTGGCGGCCGAACGCGACCATCAGCAGGATCACGATGAACATGAACGGCAGCGCGTACAGCACATCGACCGCGCGCATCATCCAGGCATCGACGCGCCCGCCGAAGTAGCCGGCCACCGCGCCCCAGGCGACACCGACCAGCACCGACACCAGCGTCGCCGACAGACCCACCAGCAGCGACACGCGCCCGCCGGCGAGCGTGCGCACGAACACGTCGCGGCCGAGGCTGTCGGTGCCGAACCAGTGCGCCGCCGCCAGCCGCGGCGGCGCGCTCCATGCACCGGAGAAGTCGATCGCATCGACCGCATGTGGACTGAACCAGGGGCCGATCAGCGTCGCCAGCGCGATCAGGCCGAGCACGGCGAGGGCCATGCGCACCGTGCGCGGCCAGCGGCTCATCGGCTGCGGATCCGCGGGTCGAGCAGCCCGTAGAGCAGATCGACCAGCAGGTTGAACAGCACGATCAGCGCGCCATAGACCAGCACGACGCCCAGCACCAGCGTGTAGTCGCGGTTCAATGCGCCCTGCACGAAATAGCGGCCGACGCCGGGGATGCCGAACACCTGCTCGACGACCACCGATCCGGTGATCAGTCCGGCAGCGGCGGGGCCGAGGTAGGACAGCACCGGCAACAGCGCCGGCGGCAGCGCATGGCGGAGCAGGATCCGCGCCGGCGGCAGGCCGCGCGCGCGCGCGGCGAGGACGAAGCCGGAATCCAGGACACCGATCAGGCCGCTGCGCGTCAGCCGCGCGACGTAGGCCAGTTGCGGAAGTGCCAGCGCGACGACCGGCAGTACCAGGTCGCCGGCCGCGCCGCGCTGCCAGCCGCCGGCCGGCAACCAGCCCAGCCCCAGCGCGAACAGCAGGATCAGCAGCGGCGCGACGACGAAGTTGGGCAGCGCCAGTCCGGTCATGGCCAGCGCCGACACCAGACGATCCACCCCGCTTCCGGCACGGACCGCAGCGAGCGCGCCCAGGCCGACGCCGAGCAGCAGTGCCAGCAGCAGGGCCAGCGTGCCGAGCAGCGCCGACACCGGCAGACCGGCACCGATCAGCTCGGCGACCTGGTAGCCGTCGTACTGGAACGACGGGCCCAGATCGCCGCGCAGCACGCCGACGAGATAGCGGGTGTACTGCGCGGCCAGCGGCTCGTCGAGATGGTAGCGCTGCGCGATCGCCGCCTCGATGCGCGGCGGCAGCGCGCGCTCGCGGTCCAGCGGCCCGCCCGGCGCCGCGCGCAGCAGGAAGAAACTCAGTGTCAGCAGCACGAACAGCGTCAGCAGTCCGGCTGCGAGGCGGCGCACGGTCGCGTAGGCCATCAGTGCAGGGACAGATCTTTGCTGTAGTGGTAATCGAGCACGTTGTCGGTCCAGCCGCGCACACGCGGGCTGACCAGATGCTTGGACACGTAGAAGTAGATCGGAATGACGGGCACCTCGGCAAGGATCTTCGCTTCGGCCTGTGCCAGCAGCGGCGCGCGCTGGCCCGGATCGACCATCGCGGACGCACGTTCGAGCAGCGTGTCGTACGACGGATCGGACCAGCCGCTGTCGTTCTTGCCGTGCGCGCTGTGCAGGATCCCGAGAAAGCTCAGCGGGTCGTTGAAGTCGGCCATCCACGCAGCGCGAAACACCTGCGTGTCGCGGCGCAGGCGCCGGTTGTACAGGAAGACCTTGAACTCCTCGTTGTGCAGGTGCGCGCGCACGCCCAGCGTCTGTTTCCACATCGCGGCGATCACGGTGGCGACACGGCGATGGCTCTCGTGCGTGTTGTAACGGATCTCGACGTCGAGCGGCGCAGCCTGCGTGTAACCGGCTGCGTGATACAGCGCGCGCGCCTCCGCGACCCGGCGCTCGTAGGGCCAGTCGGCCCAGGCCGGACGCTGCGGCTCGTGGCCCGCCGTGCCGGGCGGCACCCATCCATGGGCAGGCAGCGCCAGGCCGCCGAGCACCCGGGTGGCAATCAGTTCGCGGTCGATGACCATCGACAGGGCCTGGCGCAGCTGCGGACGGCCCCTGAACGGCGCGCGCGTCAGGTTCAGTCCGTAGAAGTACACGCCCAGATACGGTGCCACGCGCAGCTGACCGGGCAGCTCGCGGCGGATCCGTTCCGCCTGCCCCGGCGGAATCTCGTAGGTGATGTCCAGTTCGCCCGCGCGGTACCGCTTGTATTCCGAGTGGAGGTCCTCGGTGGTCAGGTAACGCACGCGCTCGATGGCGGTGCGCGCGGCGTTCCAGTAGTGCGGATTGCGCACGAGGTCGATGTGCGACTGCACGACCCAGTCCTCGAGGCGGTAGGCGCCGTTGCCGACCAGCCGCCCCGGCCGCGCGAAACCGTCACCATGGCGGCGCAGACTCGGCGCGTGGACCGGGAACGCCAGCGGCTGCGCGAGTACGCCGAGCAGGTAGGTCGCCGGCGCTTCCAGCTCGATCTGCAGTGTCTGCGCATCCAGCGCGCGCACGGCCAGCTGCTCCGGTGGCAGGCGCCCATCGGCGATGGCCGCGGCGTGGCGGATCGGCCGCAGCAGCTGCGCCGACGGCGCACCGGTCGCCGGCGTCACGGCACGGCGCAGTCCGGTCACGAAATCGTCGGCAGTCAGCGCATCGCCGTTGGACCAGCGTGCGTGATCGCGCAGCCGGAACGTGTAGAGGCGGCCGTCCGCGCTGATGGTCCAGCCGGAGGCCGCCGCCGGCCGCGGCCGGCCGTCGGCACCGATCGCCGTCAGCCCCTCGAACAGATCGCGCAGGACGTTGCCCGCACTCACACCCTCGGCACGCTGCGGATCGAGCGTCTCCGGCTCCGGTCCGTTGCCGATGCGCAGCGGCGGGCTGGCCTGCGCCGGCAGCCCACAGGCCAGCAGCACCGCGAGCACGAACCCGCGCATCGCCTCAGCCCGGCTTGCGGCGCGCGGCGACCGTCACCAGCGCGACGCCCGCGAGCACGATCAGCGTGCCGAGGACCTGCGCCGGCTGCATGTGCTCGTCGAGCAGCCACCAGCCGAGCAGCGCCGCGATCGCCGGATTGACATAGGCATAGGTGCCGAGCTGTGCCGGCGTGACCTCGTGGACCAGCCAGAAGTAGGCCCCGTAGGCGAGGCAGGATCCGAACAGCGCGAGATAGACCAGCGCCGACAGCGACGGGAATGTCGGCTGCCAGCGCGCCGCATCGCCCAGCGCCAGTCCGAGCGCCGTCATGATCACGCCGGTGATCAGCATCTGCAGCGCAGCGACCATCAGCGGCGCACAGCCCAGCGGATTGCGCCGCGACAGCACCGAGCCGCCCGCCCACAGCACCGGCGACAGCAGCAGCGCGGCGTAGGCATACCAAGGTGCGAGCTGGCGCGTCAGGCCCGCACCGACCAGCAGCGCGACGCCGCCGAAACCGAGCAGCAGACCGGCCAGCGTCAGCGCCGAGAAGCGCTCGCCGCTTGCGCCCCAGGTGCCGAACCAGGCCATCCACAGCGCCGAGGTGGCGACGATCAGCGCGGTCTGGTTCGACTCGACCCAGGTCTCGGCCCAGGTCACCAGGCCATTGGCGCCGACCAGCATCATCAGCGCGGTCAGGCCGATGATCGCCCAGTCATGCGCGCTGCGTGGCAGGCGCGCACCGCGCCACCAGGCATAGACCAGCATCAGGGGGGCGGCGATCAGGAAACGGACGCCGGCGAACAGCACCGGCGGCAGGTCGGCGACGCCGACGCGGATCGCCAGATAGGTCGATCCCCAGACCAGGTACACCGTCGCGAAGGCCGCGACGAGCTGCAGGGAGCGGGCCGAGGACGCCACGCGCGCGGACCGATCAGTTCTTGGCCGCGTCCTCGGCCTTCTGTTCCTTGGCCTCCGCCGCCGCCAGCGCCGCCTGCGCCTCGGCTTCCTCGACCTGCGCGATGTGATTGAGCCACTGCGTCGCCGCGTTGCGGCTGTCGTCATAGGTCTGCGCCTTGCGCAGCGTCTCGACCGCACGCTTGCGGTTGCCGGACTGGAACGCCGCCACGCCTTCGAGATAGGCCGCATCGCCCATCTTCTTGACGCCCTTGGCCTGCGCCTTGGCCAGTGCATCGAGCGCGTCCTTCCAGCGCTCGTCCTCGACGTAGATCTGGCCGAGGCGATAGTAGATCTCGCCCCCTTCCGCGATTGCCGCGGCGCGTTTGAGCACGGCTTCGGCCTTCTCGTAGTCGCGCGCCATCGTCCAGGCGTCGCCGGTCAGCTGCAGCGTCTTCTCATCCTCCTTGAGGATCTTCTGCTGCAGGCCGCGTTCGAGGATCTGCGCCGCCTTGTACGGGATGTCCAGCAGCAGGTAGATGTTGGCGAGGTTGCGCACCTCGGGCTCGGTGGTCAGGAAGCCCTGGCGGTCGGCCAGCGCCAGCACGGCCAGCGACTCCTTGTCCTTCTGGATCTCGAACAGGATGCTGGACAGCTGCTTCCAGTAGTCCTTCTTGGTCGGCGCGACCGAGATCAGCTGCAGCAGGACTTCTGCGCACTGCGGGAACTGCTTGAGCTCGTAGTGCAGCGCCAGCTTGAGCTGCAGCCAGGACTCCTTGGGCTCCTTGACCTTCGACAGGGCCTTGTCCACCTGCGGCAGCGCATCGCGGTAGCGCTTGCGGTCCGAATACGCGCTCGCCAGCAGGATGTGCGCGTCCGCCACCGGCTCGACGGTCGCCTCGCGGAAGTACAGCTCCATCCGCTCGATCGCCTTGTCGGTCTGGCCGTCCTGGAAATACAGCTGCGCGATGTTGTACAGCATCTGCTCGTAGGGCTGCTGCGGCAGCGCGTCGAGTTTGAGCGCGTCCTCGAACGCGGCGATCGCGGCCTTGTAGTTGTTCTGCGAGATGTAGATGAACGCCATCGTCTGGCGCACGACCGCGCGCTCGTAGTCGTTGCCGACGCGCTCCAGCAGCGCCTTGGACTTCTCCAGCGCCTCGTCGTTCTTGTTCTTGCCGATCAGATCGTGGATGCGCTCGAGCTGGCGGTAGGTGCCTTCGGACAGGGTGCCGGAGGCCTTGCGCTGCTTCTTGGGCGCTTCCTTCGCCGCGTCCTGCGCGTGCACGGCCGTCACCGGCGCCGCGAGCAGCGCGGCGGCGGCGAGCAGCGCCGCCAGCACGGGCTTGAACATCGTCGTCTGCAGTAGCGGCTTCATCACTGTTCGCCCAGCTTGAACTTGACGGTATAGACGCCGTTGGTTTCCTGCGGCTTGCCGTCCACCACCTTCGGGCGGAACCGCCCCTTGTAGGCCGCGGACACCGCGGCGGACTCGAAATAGCCGCGCGGCTTGGCGCTCTTGACGCGCGCCGACTTGACCGTGCCGTCGGGCCCGACCGTGATCTCCAGCGTCACCTCGCCCTCGATGCCGTCGCGCATCGCCTGGCGTGGATACTGCGGCGCGATGCGCACCAGCGGGATCAGCTCGGCGTCGCCCTGCACATCGCCCGCCGAGAACGTGCCGAGGAACGGCCCGCCGGTGATCGTGCTCGGCAGGTTCATCTTGGGGACGTTGAACGGCGTCGGCGCCATGTCCGGCTTGGCCTGCGCCTGTACCTTCATCTGCGGCGGCGGCGGCTGCTTGGGCGGCGGCGGCTTCTCCGGCTTGCTGCGCGTACGCGTCTCGACCTGCGAATCGCGCTTGAGGCGGACGAAGTCGATCACCGCATTCGAGCCATCCTTCTTCAGCGCGCCGGTCTGCCCCATGATCAGCAGGTGCATCACCCAGAACAGCGCAAACGCGATCAGCGCCGCCAGGGCGACGGCGAGCCCGGTGCGCTTCATCAGCCGCCTCCGCCCTGGTCGGCCGCGATCGAGACGTTGAACACGCCGGCGAGCCGGACCTGGTCCATGACCTCGACCAGGATGCCGGTCTGCGAGGACTTGTCGGCGATGATCACCACCGAACCCTCCGGGTTCTCGGCGTGCAGGCGCTCGACCGTGGCGCGCACCGCGCGCTGATCGACGACCTTCTTGTCGATCCAGATCTCGCCGTTGGGCCGGATGGCGATGAGGATGTTGCCGCGCTCCTTGCGTTCGGCGGTCTTCGCGCTGGGCCGGCTGACATCGATGCCCGCCTCCTTGACGAAGGACGTGGTGACGATGAAGAAGATCAGCAGGATGAAGGACATGTCCAGCATCGGCGTCAGGTCGATCTGGGCGTCTTCGTCGGTGCCGCGGTGCCTACGGGCCATGGATGTCACACCTTAATGCGTGATCATGTGGTCGTTGAGGCGGCTGGTTTCCTGTGCCAGCACCTTTTCGAACCACAGGATCGGATAAAGACCGGAAATCGAAACCACCATGCCGGCCATCGTCGGGATGGTGGCCGCCGATACGCCCGACGCCATCGCGCGGGCATTGCCGCTGCCGAGCGTCGCCATCACGTCGAACACCTGGATCATGCCGGTGACGGTGCCGAGCAGGCCGATCAGCGAGGCCAGCGCCACCACGGCCTTGATCAGGCCGAGGCTGCCGCGGATCTGGCGCGTGGCCTCCGACAGCAGCTTGCGCTTGACCTGGCGTGCGTACCACGACGAGTGGTCACTGCGCGCGTCCCATTCCGACTGGATGCGCGCGACCAGGCCGGGCAGCTCGCGCCGGCAGAACAGCCAGCGTTCCATGATCAGGATCCACAGCAGGAACGCCGCGCCGAGCAGCACGCGCACGACCGGACCCCCGACTTCGAGGAGGTCGCGGACGTCCGCGAACAGGTCAAGCGGTCCGGCCATTCTGCTTCTCGGCGTGCTCCGCGATGATGCCCGCGGCCTCTTCGTCGAGGATCTGGACGATGTTCTTGCTGCGCCCGGACAGGAAGGAATGGATCAGCACCATCGGAATGGCAACGATCAGGCCCTGCACGGTGGTCACGAGCGCCTGCGAAATGCCGCCGGCCATGATCTTCGGGTCGCCGGTGCCGAACAGCGTGATCTGCTGGAAGGTCAGGATCATGCCGGTGACGGTACCGAGCAGGCCCATCAGCGGACCGACCGCGGCGATCAGCTTGAGCGCCGGCAGCCACTTCTCCAGGTCCGGCATCTCCTTGAGCACGGCCTCGTCGAGACGCAGCTGCAGGGTGTCGTGATCGACCTTGGGGTCCTTGAAATAGATGTTCAGCACGCGCCCCAGCGGATTGTCGTCGCGCGGATTGCTCGCATCCTTGCGCTGCGCGTTGACCTGCGCGCCGACCTTGCTGAGCACGGCGAAGCGGATCGCCGCCATGATCAGGCCGATCGCCCCGATGGCCAGGATCAGATAGCCGACGAGTCCGCCGAACTTGATCTGCTCACCGAGCTTGGGCGTCTGCACGAGGATCGACAGCAGCGTGCCGCGCGTCGGGTCGATGGTGGCCGGGTGCATGCCCGAGGTCTCGTCGAGCAGGTTGACGTTGCGCTTGACGAAGCGCGAGGCCGGCTGACGCCCGAGCACGGCGAACTCCTTCTCGCCGGGCAGGTAATTGACGAAGCCATCCTGGGTCGCCGCGGTGAAGCCGCCGACGCGCACGACCGGACGGACTTCTTCCTTGCCGTCGCCGCTGATCACCTTGGCCTGGAACTTGACGACGCGGCCGGTCTCCGTCATCTCGCGCTGCATCTCGAACCAGAAGCGCTCGAGCTCCTCGATCGACGCCAGCGACTTCGATTCCGACAGCTTGCGCGCGAACGCCTCACGATCCGGGTACTGCGCCGAGATCATCGAGTTGTAGGACACCGAAGCGAAGTCGCCGGCGACCTGCCGCACCACGCCGAACATCTCGCCGAGGTTGCCGAGCTTGGCGTCGAGCGCCGCCTGCAGCTCAGTGAGCTTCTTCTCGTTGGCGTCGAACTGCGCGGACAGCGCGTTGGCCCGCGCGTTCTCGCGTGCCAGCTCGCCCTTGGCCTCGGCCAGCATCGCGGCGCGATTGTTGCGCTCCTGCTGGAACTTGTTGATGCGCGCCTGGTTCTGCTCGGCCTCGCGGGCGCGTGCGGTGCGCGTCTGTTCGAGCAGCTGGTCGAGGCTGGATGCCTGCGCGAAGGCCGCGAGCGGCGCGGCGGCAGCGGCAGCGAGGATCACCGGGCCCAGCAGGCCCTTCAGGGTGTGGCGCAGCATGTTACTTGGCCTCCTTGGGAGCGCTCACGGGAACGGTCAGCAGGTCGGGCGCGGCCTGCTTCCTGGCAATCTTCAAACCGGCCTTGATCGCATCACCGTAGCCGTTGTCCTTGACCCACTGCTTCTTCTCGACATCCCAGTAGCCGGACTCGGCGCCGTCGAGGGTCTGGTACATCAGCGACACGCGGCCGGCGCGCAGCACGTCAACGGTCTTTTCACCGATCTTGCCCTGGTAGGTCTCCAGGGTGCGGCCGTACTCCATCTCGACCTGGTAGGCCTCGACGATGCGGCGGAACTTCTCGGCGATCGACACGTCGGCGCGCGCCATCATGTCCTTGAGATCGGCGATGCGGCGCGCACGCTCGTCGGGCAGGAACGGCATGTCGAGCTTCACGAATTCTTCGAGCGTGGCGAGCATCTTCTGCATGAACGGCACGATCTCGCGGGCGGTCGTCTCGATCTCGACGACCTGCTTCTGGATGGTCTGCATCTCCTCCAGCTGCGACTTCAGGGTCTGCTCCAGCTGCGCGTTGTAGCGGCGCAGGCTGGCGGTCTCCTGGATCGTCGCGCGGTACTCGGCCACCGCCTGGCGCGTCTCGTCGTCGAGCTGATTGATGCGCCCCTGGGTCTGCTGCGCGGCCTGCTCCGCCGCGACCTGTTCGTTGACCGCCCGCGTCACCGTCGATTGGGCGAATGCGAATGACGTGACGAGCAGACCGGCAACGGCCCATCCGCTGCGAGCCAGGATCGCAGCTCGAAACAGGCTCTCGGACATGTGTGCCTTCCTATGACTGGGGAATGGGTAACGAAAGCGAGCCGCGACGCGGTCGGCGCCCGGCTCTCGACAAGAGCCGCGGATAGTAGCACCAAGGGCCGGCGGCCCGGCAACGGGAGTTTCCCCCAAACCCGTACAGGGCTGGATCAAAACAAAGGCGAGCCGGAGCTCGCCTTGAAATTCCCTCCCGGGGGCCGGGGAGTGCGGATCGGGACGCCCTCGTCATTCAGATCGCGGCAGGGTGTCCGCGCGGCATCCCCCGATGTCACAGCTCGAGCAACCCTGCGGGTCCGTCCGGGACCTTGAGACTGGCGCTTTGCCGCGTCCTGCGTTGCGCCCGCCGGTGCTGCCTGGGAGCACTGTAGGCAAACGCCGGCGCCGAAGGAACCTAGCCGATCGGCTAGCTTGCGCCGCGCGCCGAACTGTGGCAGGGCGTGGCCGCCGGTCAGAACATCGCCTCGTCGAAGGCCATCAGCGCCTGGCTGCCGGCGCGCGCCTGCGCGATCAACGCGGCGGACTCCGGATAGAGCTTGGCGAAGTAGAAGCGCGCAGTGGCGATCTTGGCCTTGTAGAAGGGATCGTCGGCCGTGGCCGGATCGGCGAGCTTGCGCATCGCCACGCCGGCGGCACCGCACCAGGCGAACGAGAACACCAGATGACCGATGGTGCGCAGATACGGCACGGCCGCCGCACCGACCTCGTCGGGATTCTTCATCGCCTTCTGGCCGATCTCCATCGTCAGGCGCTGCACCTCGCTCTGCAGCGCATTGAACGGCGCCAGGAACTCCTGCATCTGCGGCATCTCGCCGAACGGCTTGAGCGCCTCCTGCATGGCCTTGCCGAACTTCATCAGCTTGGCGCCCATGTCGCCGAGCACCTTGCGGCCGAGCAGATCCAGCGCCTGGATGGTGTTGGTGCCCTCGTAGATCATGTTGATGCGCGCGTCGCGCACGTGCTGCTCCAGGCCCCATTCGCGGATGTAGCCGTGGCCGCCGAGCACCTGCATCGCCAGCGTCGTCGATTCGTAACCGTTGTCGGTGATGAAACCCTTGATCACCGGCGTCAACAGCGCGACCAGGTCGGCGTTGTCCTTGCGCACCCTCTCGTCGGGGTGCTTGTGCTCGCGGTCGATGGCCAGGCCCGCCCAGTACGAGAACGCGCGCGCCGCTTCGACATAGGCCTTCTGCGTCAGCAGCATGCGACGCACGTCCGGGTGCACGATGATCGGATCGGCCGGCTTGTCCTTGAGCTTGGGCCCGGTCAGCGAACGCGACTGCAGGCGTTCCTTCGCGTAGGCCAGCGAGTTCTGGTAGGCCACTTCGGCCAGACCCACCGACTGCATGCCCACGCCCAGGCGCGCCGAGTTCATCATCACGAACATGGCATTCAGACCCTTGTTCGGCGCCCCGACCATCGTGCCGATCGCGCCGTCGAAGTTCATCACGCAGGTGGCGTTGCCGTGGATGCCCATCTTGTGCTCGATCGAACCGCACTTGACCGCGTTGCGCTGCCCCGGCTCACCGCGGGCGTCCGGCAGGAACTTGGGCACGATGAACAGCGAGATCCCCTTGGTGCCCATCGGTGCATCCGGCAGGCGTGCCAGCACCAGGTGGATGATGTTCTTGGAGAGGTCGTGTTCGCCGGCGGAGATGAAGATCTTGGTGCCGGTAATCGCGTAGGTGCCATCGCCGCGCGGCTCGGCGCGCGTCTTGAGGATGCCCAGGTCGGTCCCGGCGTGGGCCTCGGTCAGGCACATCGTGCCAGTCCATTCGCCGGACACCAGCTTGGTCAGATAGATCTTCTTCTGTTCCGGCGTGCCGAAGGCGTGCAGCGCGTTGTAGGCGCCGTGCGACAGGCCCGGATACATGCTCCAGGCCTGGTTCGCCGAGTTCATCATCTCCATGAAGGCACTGTGGATCACGTGCGGCAGGCCCTGCCCGCCGAACTCGGGATCCATGCCCAGCGCGCCCCAGCCGCCCTCGACGAACTTCGCGTAGGCCTCCTTGAAACCGGTCGGCGTGGTGACGACGCCATCGCCCTGGTAGGTGCAGCCCTCGCGGTCGCCGACCTGATTCAGCGGAAACAGCACCTCCGCGCAGAACCTGCCGCCCTCCTCGAGCACCGAGTCGATGGTCGCGGCGTCGATGTCGGCGTGCTGGGGGATCTCGCGCAGTTCGCGCTCGACGTTGAGCAGCTCGTGCAGGACGAAGCGCATGTCGCGCAGCGGCGGGGTGTAGGTCGGCATGAGTCACTCCTCGGAACGGGTGGTCGTGAGGCCACCCTAGGGTAACGCATGCCCGACGCCGCGGCGCGCGTGCAGCGGCCTCAGAATGGTTCCGCCGGCGCCTCGTCGATCGGCAAGTCGAGCTGATCCGGGCGTGCCCAGCCGATCTGGCCGGTGGTCAGCACCAGCACCTGCTGCCGCCAGGAGTAGCCGGACGCGGTCGGACCGATCAGGCGCAGGCCCGAGAGCACCAGCACCGGGCGACCGCGCAATACTTCCCGGCCCTCGGCCAGCTGGGCGTCCGGACGGAAGCGCAGCCGCATACCCGCCGGCCAGTGGCTGGCCGGACGCGATGGGATCTTGAGTGTCGTGCGGTCGGACATCTCGACCTGCCCCCCGAATGCTGTCTTGTGTCTGCGTTTGTAGCGAAATTTCGCAGAACCCGCCAGCATCCGCGCGGGTCCGGGCACTAGGAAATTCTTACCGCATGGAAGACTGGGTCGTCCGCGCGCTGGCGAAATGGCCGAACGTGCCGGCCGTGTACGGCTGGCTCGGCCTCGACCGCCGTGGCCGCTGGCGCCTCCGCGGCGAGCCGATCACGCGGACGCAGATCATCGACGCGATCAACCGCAACTACGCGGCCGACGCGCTAGGGTGCTGGTACTTCCAGAACGGACCGCAGCGCGCCTACGTGCAACTCGAGTATGCGCCGTGGGTGTTGCGTGACGACGGACGCGGCCATCTGGTGACCCACACCGGCCGGGCGGTCGAAAACCTGCGCGCCGCGTATCTCGACGAGGAAGGCGCGGTGCTGCTGGACACCGAGCATGGCCCGGGCCTGATCGACGGCGAGGACCTCGACTGGGTGCTGCAGCGCCTGCGCCTCGGCGACCGCGCAGCCGGCGAGGACGAACTCGCCGCGGCGCTGATGCTGCCGTCGGGTGCGCTCACCGACCTGCGGCTCCAGTGCGGTGCGCGCGCGCTGCCGGTGTTGCGCCTGGATGCGGCGGACGCGCCGGGCCGCCTCGGCTTCGTGCGCGATCCGCAACCCGCTGCGCCGACCGTCGCGCCCCGCGGCACTGCACTATGATCGACCCGGCAGCATCCGCCGCCCCGGGGAGACCAAGCCATGGCCGTCATCAAACGCCTGAATCCGCTCGACTGGACCTTCCTCGCGGCGGAGACGCGCGAGTCGATGATGCACGTCGGCGCGCTGATGCCGTTCACGCCGCCGGCGGACGCGCCGCCCGACCTGTTCCGCCGCCTGATGGACGAGATCCGCGCGGAAGCCAAGGCCTATCCACCGTGGAACCTGAAGCTGCGCCATCCGGGCCTGCTCGCCCACCCGCTGCAATCCTGGGTCGAGGACGAGCATTTCGACGTCGAGTACCACATCCGCCGCTCGGCGCTGCCCAGTCCCGGCGACGAACGCGAGCTGGGCATCCTCGTGTCGCGCCTGCACAGCCACAGCATCGACTTCCACCGCCCGCCGTGGGAGGTGCACTTCATCGAAGGGCTCGAAGGCGGACGCTTCGCGATGTACTTCAAGGTGCATCACGCGCTGGTGGACGGCTACACCGGCATCCGCCTGCTGTCACGCAGCCTGTCGGACGATGCCGGCGACCGTGATAAGCCGATGTTCTTCGCGCTCAAGCCGCCGGCGCGCGAAGCGAAGCCGGCCGGCGGCGCGCCGACCCTCGAACACCTGCTCGGCCTGGTCCGCCAGCAGGCCGGCACGACGCGCAACATCACCCGCGCGCTGTCGCACACGCTCAGCCGCAGGCGCGGCGCTCTGGTCGCGCCGATGCAGGCACCCCGCTCGATCCTCAACAGCAAGATCAGCCGCAACCGGCGCTTCGCCACGCAGCAGTTCGGCGTCGAACGCCTGAAGAAGGTCGCGCATCGCCATGGCGGCACGCTCAACGACCTGGTGCTGGCGCTGTGCGGCGGCGCGCTGCGGCGCCTGCTCGCCGAGCTGGGCGCGCTGCCGGCGCAGCCGCTGACGGCGATGCTGCCGGTCAACATTCGTCCCAAGGACGATCCGGGCGGCGGCAACGCCGTCGGTGCGATCCTCGCGTCGCTGGGCACCGACATCGCCGATCCGGTCGAACGTTTCCGCGCGATCGTCGCCTCGACGCGCGAAGCCAAGGAACAGCTGCAGGGCATGACCGCGGCCGGCATCATGCAGTACAGCTCGCTGCTGATGGCGCCGATGCTGCTGTCGCAGATTCCCGGCGCGGTCGGACGCGTGCGGCCGGCCTTCAACCTGGTCGTCTCCAACGTGCCGGGCCCGAACAAGCCGCTGTATTTCCGCGGCTGCCGCATGGACGCCTATTACCCGCTGTCCATCCCGTTCCACGGCTATGGTCTCAACATCACCGTGGTCAGCTACATCGACACGCTCAACTTCGGCTTCATCGGCTGCCGCGACACCGTGCCGCACCTGCAGCGGCTTGCCGTGTACAGCCGCGACGCGCTCGAAGAACTCGAACAAGCGGGAGCCTGAACCCATGCCGCTGAACCCTGAGCAGGTCGAGGCCCGCGCCCGCGCGATGCAGGACGCCTTCGTCGAGGCGGCGCGACGCAACGAGTGGGAATGGATCGCTGACGCGTTCTACGCCGAGCGCTGCGAGTACGTCTGCGAATACGCCGGCACGATGCTCGTGCGCGCGTCCACGCGCGACGAGATCCGCGCGACACACTACGGCCGCGACATGCGGGTCGGCTGGGAGGGCTGGAGCTTCCCGATCGAGCGCTACGCCACGCACGGCAACCGCATCATCACGCACTGGTGGAACCGCGGCCCTGGACGCCGGCCCGACGGCGGCTACTTCCAGACCCCGGGTGTGTCCTTCATCACCGTCGGCGACGACGGCCTGTTCACGGCCCAGCTCGATCTGTTCGACCTCGCCCACCAGATGCATCTGTGCGACGAGCTGGAGGACGCCGGTCTGCTGTCGCCGCAGCTCAAGCAGAACTGGGTGATCCCGACCAAGCGCCGGCTGATCGAGATGCTGGGCCGCAAGCTGCCCGGAACGTGAACGCTTGTCAGCCTGGCGCCGGCATTCCATGCTGCCATCGACGCACATGGAGGGGGCCATGCCGGAAGCAGCCGAGCCCGATGCACGCGTGGTCAGACACCTGCGGCAGATCCTCGTCTGGCCGCTGCAGCTGATGCCGCTGCGCGAGGACGCGCAGATCCAGAACCACTGGGAACTGCTGGAGCAACCCGCGCCGGACAACCCCTGGCATGCGGTGGCCGACGAGTTCACCGATGATCCCGACGCCTTCCAGGAGCGGCACTACAGCGAATTCGTGACCTTTCTGCCCTACGTGCAGCGCATGCTCTACGGCGAAGGCAAGGGCCGCGCGACCACGCCGGGAGAATCGCCGATCCGCCTGTTTCGGCGCAGCGATGTCGCGGCGCTGCGCGTGACCGCCGCCGGGGACGGCGCGCTTCTGACGCTCAAGGTCGCGCACATCGATCTCTACTTCTTCTACGACCTGGACATCGTGCTGCTGGTCGTCGAGGTCAGCGCCGACGATCTCGGCTACGCCCGTGCCCACGAAGTCCTCTACAGCCTGGGCCGCTCATACCCGACCTACTGGACGCCCGACGGGCTCGGCGGACATTGCCCGCGGCGGGTCGAATGCCTCGATGCCGAAGGACGGGTGCTGGCCGCGTCGGACTTCGGCAACCGCGGGAAATACCTGTCCTACGTCTGCCGCTTCCGCTCGCCGTGCATCGCCTCGCACTGGGAGTTCCTGCTCGACCCGCTGGTGCTGCACCACTCCGACCGCAAGGGCGCGATCCGCTACCGGCTGGTCGAATACCACCGCATGCCGCTGTGCGCCTTCCTGAGCCTCGACGATCCGCGCACACTGACGCGCGCCGATTTCGTGCGCCTGGCCTTCGTCACGCCGCCCGGCCCTTCCGACCAGCTGCCGTTCGGCGAACGCGAACTCTACGAATTCGAGTTCCGTCACTGCCTCGACCGCTACTGGAGCCCGCAGTCCACCGGCCGCGCCGGCACGCGCGTGCTGTGCAGTGGCGAGGCTTTCGTGATGGTCACCGGCGCGACGGACAGCTCGTTCATCGCCGGCGGACCTTCGCTGCTGGAGCAGTTTCGCCACCAGTACTTCCTCGTGTTCCTGATCGCCCACCTGCACAAGGCGGCCCTGTTCATGCTGTCCGACCGCCTGCTGCAGGCGCTCAACCGTCTCGATATCCAGGACGCGGAGACGGTGCGCCGTTTCAAGCGCGACATCCGCGCGCTCAAGGAAATCTTCCTGCGCTTCACGCACCGTTACTGGTTCCACGAAGTCTCCGACCAGGTGCTCGCCAAGGGGCTGTATCGACAGTGCTGCGAGCACCTCGGCACCGAGCGCCTGTACGCGGAACTGCGCGACGAGATCGAGGAGATGAACCGTTATCTGGACAGCGATTCGCTGCGCCGCCAGGCCAACACCGTGCTGCGCCTGACCGTGGTGACGATCTTCGGCCTGATCGGCACGGTCGCCACCGGCTTCCTCGGCATGAACCTGTTCGACCACACGGAAGAAACGGCGCTGCGCCGGCTGCTGTATTTCGCCATCGTGTTCGTGCCGACGATGACGCTGACCCTCTACACGATCGTCAAGTCCAAGCGCCTGTCGGACTTTCTCGACGCGCTGTCGGACGAGCGACTGCCGGCGCGCGCCAAGTTGCGCGCCTTTCTGGCGATCTGGTCGGAACGGCGGCGCCAGGCCTGAGACCGACCCGTCAGCCAGCGAGCAGCGCCGCGCGCAGCTCGCGCAGCTTCGCCTTGACGACCGCCGCGTTGGATGCGCCGATGCGCACCAGCGTCTTCTGCCCCCAGGAGAGGCTTTCGAGCTTGGGGTCGGCGAACTGGTAGAGCACCTTCGGCCGCAGCAGCTCGACCGGTTCCGGCGGTTCCGGCGCATCCAGCAGGTGATCGATGATCGCCAGCAGGCGGTCGTCGAAACGCCGCCCCGGATAGCCGAGTTCCTCGTAGGCGCGCTGGAACAGCGGCGCATAGCGGCGGTAGAAGCGGGCGATGGCCCGCGCATCGGCCGCATCCAGCGCGGAGACATAGGCTTCGTAGCGTTCGGCGTTGCGCGGGCTCAGCAGCAGCGTGTCGCCGACCTTCTCGACGAGCACCCGCCCTTCGACCGGCGGCAGCGGACGCGACTTGGGACGCACCGGATCGGCGTCCAGGCTGTCGATGGTGGCCACCAGCCGCCGCACGATGCGATCGGGAACCAGATAGGCCTCGACCGGCGGCGCACCGAACACCTCGATCAGCGCGCCGCGCACGGACGCGTCGCTGGCCTCCAGCGTGGGCAGCTCCGCCGGCGCGTCCGCTTCGGCAACGGCCGCATCGGACCGTGCCGGCGCCGTGGCGACGGGCGCCGGCTCCGGCGTGGGCAGTGCGGGCACCGGCGCCGACGGCAGCGGCGGCACCGGCGGCCGGGACCAGAAATAAACCGCACCGGCCGTCAACAGCACCAGGCCGATGATCAGGCCCGCCCAGGTCCTCTTGTTCATGTTCCGCCCATGTCCGTAGGTACGCATTGGAGCATCGCAGTGTCCCATAGTTCGGCGGACGCACGGCCGCCGCCGGCGCGGCCTCATCCACTCGGGGGAGTCCGCGGGCGCGACCGGTCTGCTAAAACGCAGCCCCAGCAATTATCGAAATGGCTTCTCGAAATTCGGGAAGCCGAGCCGGAGACCGCCTGTGACCGCCGCAACCGAGACCGTGGCCCCCCACAAGTCCGCGACCAAGGAGACGCCGCGGGTCCCCGGTCTGCCGTTCATCGGCAACCTGGTCGGCATGGCCAAGGACCCGGCCGCGTACTTCGTCGAGTGCTATCGCAAGTATGGCCCGGTGTTCCGCCTCGAGATCCTCGGCAACAAGTACGTGGTCATCGCCGGCATCGAAGCCGCCAACTTCCTCGGCACGCGCGAAGGCAAGGAGTGCCTGCGTTCCAAGGAGTTCTGGGAAGGCCTGGTCGGCGAGTACAAGGCCACGCGCATCCTCACCGGCGAAGACGGCGAGAGCCACAAGGAACTGCGCGACATCATGCGTCGCGGCTACTCCAAGGAGTCGATCAAGGGCCGTTACAACGAGCTGATCGAGATCACCGACCGGGTGCTCGACCGCGACTGGAAGCTCGGCCGCAAGGTGCCGGTCGTCGAGGCGATGCAGTACATGGTCACCGACCAGCTCGGCACGATCCTGACCGGCGCGGCGCCGCTGGAGTACGTCAAGGACATCCGCACGATGATCCTGTACATCCTCAACGTGCTGGTGACGCGCCAGCGGCCGAAGTTCCTGCTGAAGAATCCGCGCTACCAGAAAGCCAAGCTGCGCGTGTTCGAGCTGGGCCAGAAGATGATCGAGCAGGCGCGGGCCCGCTACGGCAAGGTGCCGGAAGACCAGAAGAACCTGATCGACGACATCTTCGCCGCGCACATGGAGACGCCGCACGTCATGCCGGCCTCCGACCTGATCGTGTCGCTGACCGGCCCCTACGTCGCCGGTCTCGACACCGTCGCCAACACCACGGCGGCGATCACCTACACGGTGCTCAAGCACCCCGACGTCAGGGCGCGCGTGCTCAAGGAAGTGGACGAACTGTTCGCCCACGGCGCGATCGAGGAAGAGGACCTGCTCAAGCGCATTCCCTCGCTGCAGGGCGCGATCCTCGAAACCATGCGCCTGTACCCGATCGCGGTCGCGCAGATGCGCACGGCCACCAAGGACTTCGTCTTCGAAGGCCACCAGATCCACGCCGGCGAGATGGTCTATATCGCCACCAGCGTGCCGCACTTCATGGACGAGTATTTCCCCGACGCGCGCAGGTTCGACATCGATCGCTACGCCAAGCCGCGCGCCGAGCACATGCAGCCGGGCGCCTACTCGCCGTTCGGCCGCGGTCCGCACACCTGCCTGGGCAAGAGCCTCGCCGAGATCCAGATCGCGCTGACGATGGCACGGCTGTTCTACAAGCTCGACCTCGAACTCGATCCGCCCAACTACGAACTCAAGACCAAGACCGCACCGACACCCGGCCCGGCCATGGACTTCAAGGTCCGGGTCAAGGGACGCCGTCACTGACGACCGGGCGACGCGCACAAAAAAACCGCGGCGCTGGCCGCGGTTTTTTCATGAAAGAACTGGTCAGAGCGCGCGGATCTGCGTCGCCTGCATGCCCTTGGGGCCGCGCTGCGGCTTGTACTCGACCTTCTGGCCCTCCTTGAGGGTCTTGAAGCCGGTGCCCTGGATTTCCTTGAAGTGCGCGAAGAGATCTTCGCCGCCGTCGGAAGGCGTGATGAAGCCGAAGCCCTTGGTCTCGTTGAACCACTTCACCGTGCCGGTGGAAACGTTGCTCATGAATACATTCCTTGCGTGAATACAGGCAATCCCGCCTGCGGGGTGCAGAGATCAAGGAAGGCATCGGCAAAATCCGGCCGGGATGAACCGGGCGAACCCACGCACGGTGCGCGCTGCTTGAAACGACTGCGGAGCATAAACTACGAGAAACGCCCGGGCTTGTCGAATCCGATACTGCCCGGTGTATCCGGCCTGGGCACGGCGACGACGGGCGTGGCACAGTGCCCGCCCGCGGACCGCCGATCTCCCGCCCGATGCCGTTGCAGCAACACCTCCCCCTGATCGAGAACCGGAACGTCACGGATGGTCCGATGGCCGGGCTGTTCCACCCCGCCGTCGCCGGCTGGTTCAGCGACTGCTTCGGCCAGCCGACCGCGGTCCAGCAGCAGGCCTGGCAGGTCACGGCGCGCCGGCGCAACGCGCTGATCACCGCGCCGACCGGCTCGGGCAAGACGCTGGCCGCCTTCCTCTCGGCGATCAACGACCTCGTCGTCGAAGGCCTCGAAGGCGGGCTCGACGACGCGGTGCACGTCGTCTATGTCTCGCCGCTCAAGGCGCTGTCGAACGACATCCAGAAGAACCTGCAGGCACCGCTCGCCGGCATCCGTGCGCGCGTCAAGGCCATGGGCCTGGGCGACGTCGCGATCCGCGACGCCGTGCGCACCGGCGACACCAGCAGTCTCGAACGCGAGCGCATGCGCCGCGCACCACCGCACATCCTGGTGACGACGCCGGAATCGCTGTTCATCCTGCTGACGTCCGACTCGGGCCGTGACATGCTCCGGACCACGCGCAGCGTGATCATCGACGAACTGCACGCGGTCGCCGGCAACAAGCGTGGCGCCCATCTGGCGCTGAGTCTGGAGCGGCTCGACGCGCTCTGTGAGAAGCCACCATTGCGCATCGGCCTGTCGGCGACGCAGAAGCCGATCGCGACGATGGCCGAACTCCTGGTCGGCACCACCGACCGGCCGTGCGAGATCGTCGATACCGGCCATGTCCGCCAGCGCGACCTCGCGATCGAGATCCCGCGCTCGCCGCTGAGCGCGGTGATGGCCAGCGAGGTGTGGAGCGAAATCTACGACCGCATCGCCGAACTGGTCGCCGCGCACCGCACGACGCTGATCTTCGTCAACCAGCGCCGGCTGGCCGAACGCGCCGCGCGCCATCTGGCCGAGCGCATCGGCGAGGACCACGTCACCTCGCATCACGGCAGCCTCGCGCGCGAGCACCGCCTGCACGCCGAGCAGCGCCTGAAGTCCGGCCAGCTCAAGGCGCTCGTGGCGACCGCGTCGCTGGAACTGGGCATCGACATCGGCGACGTCGATCTGGTCGTCCAGATCGGCTCGCCGCGCTCGATCAACGCCTTGCTGCAGCGTGTCGGCCGCGCCGGTCACGCGGTGCGCGCGATCCCCAAGGGACGGCTGTTCCCGATCTCGCTCGACGATCTGGCGGAGTGCACCGCGCTGCTCGACTGCGCCCGGCGTGGCGAACTCGACCGCATCCATATCCCGCAGGCGCCGCTCGACGTGCTGGCACAACAGATCGTCGCCGAGGCCGCGTGCCGGGAATGGCGCCTCGACGAACTGCACGCGCGCTTCGTGCGCGCCCTGCCGTACCGCGACCTGCCGCTGGCACGCTTCGAGGCGCTGGTGCGCATGCTCGCCGACGGCTACAGCACCCGCCGCGGACGCCGCGGCGCACTCGTGCACTACGACGCCGTCAATCATCGGATCCGCGGACGCCGCGGCGCGAGGCTCGTCGCCGTCACCAATGCCGGCACCATCCCCGACCAGTTCGACTCGGACGTGGTGCTCGCGCCGGAGGACCTGCGCATCGGCACACTCAACGAGGACTTCGCCTTCGAGAGTCTGCCCGGCGACATCGTCCAGCTCGGCAACACCTCGTATCGCATCCTCAAGGTCGAGACCGGCCGCGTCATCGTCGAGGATGCGAAAGGCCAGCCGCCGAACATGCCGTTCTGGTTCGGCGAAGCCCCCGGCCGCAGCGATGAACTGTCGGCCGCACTGTCGCGGCTGCGCGAAACCGCCATGCAACGGCTGCGCGACGGTGTCGCGTCCTGCGCGCACGGGCTGCAGACCGACCTCGGCCTGGCGCCGGCGGCGGCGCAGCAGCTGGCGACCTATTACGGCAGCGCGACGGCTGCGCTCGGCCTGCTGCCGACCCGCGAGCGCATCGTCTTCGAACGCTTCTTCGACGAGGTCGGCGACACGCACCTGGTGATCCACGCGCCGCTGGGCGCGCGCGTGATGCGCGCCTGGGGCCTGGCGCTGCGCAAGCGCTTCTGCCGCCAGTTCAACTTCGAGCTGCAGGCCGCGGCACTGGACGACTCTCTGGTGCTGTCGCTGGGACCCACGCACAGCTTCCCGCTCGAGGACGTAACCCGCTACCTGCATTCCAACAGTGCGCGCGACGTGCTGATCCAGGCGGTGCTGCAGGCGCCGATGTTCCCGACGCGCTGGCGCTGGGTCGCCTCGGTCGCGCTCGCGGTGGCACGCAACCGCAACGGCACGCGCGTGCCGCCGCAGTTCCAGCGCTCGGACGCCGAGGATCTGCTGACGCACGCCTTTCCCGATGCCGTCGCCTGCCAGGACAACCTGCCCGGCGACCGCGAGGTGCCGGACCACCCGCTGGTGCTGCAGGCGCTCACCGACTGCCTGCACGAGGTCATGGACCTCGACGGTTTCCTCGCGCTGCTGCGCCGCATCGAATCCGGTGCGACGCAGATCGTCTGCCGCGACCTGACTGCACCGTCGCCGCTGTCCGAGTCGATCCTCAACGCACGCCCCTACGCCTTCCTCGACGACGGCGCCGCCGAGGAGCGGCGCACGCTCGCCGTCAGGACGCGCGGCGTCCACGAACCGGAAAGCGCCGCGGATCTCGGCCGTCTGGATCCCGACGCGATCGCGCGCGTGCGCGTCGAACTGTGGCCCGAGCCCGCCAACGCCGACGAACTGCACGATGCACTGGTCGTGCACGGTTTCCTCACCGGCGACGAGATGAAGCCTTGGGCGCCGATGATGGATGCGCTGCTCGCCGCGCGGCGCGCGGCCCGGGTGACGGCGCCGGGTTCCGGCGCCATCTGGGTCGCCGCCGAGCGCCTGCGTGAACTGCGCACCGCGCTGCCGGACGCCGAGCTGCACGGCGACGCACCGGCGCTGGGCGCAGCAGTCGATCGGACCACCGCGCTGCGCGAACTGATCCGCAGCCGACTCGAGCTGCTCGGTCCGGTGACCGCTGCCGAGCTCGCCGTGCCGCTCGCGCCGATCGACGCGGCCGAGGTCGAGCAAGCGCTGCTCGCGCTCGAAGCGCAGGGCGCGGTGATGCGCGGCGACTTCACCGGGCACGGTGAACTGGAATGGTGCGAACGGCGGCGCCTCGCGCGCATCCATCGCTACACGCGCGATCGCCGGCGCGCGGAATTCGAGCCGGTGGCCCCGGCGGCGTTCATGCGCTTCCTGCTCGCCTGGCACGGCCTCGCCGGCGGCGAGCAGCGCGAAGGTCCGGTGGCGCTCGAAGCCGTGCTCGCACAGCTCGAAGGCTGTCCGGTCGCGGCCGCAGCCTGGGAAGCGGACGTGCTGCCCGCGCGGCTGCGCCACTACGACCCCGGCTGGCTCGACCAGCTGTGTGCCAGCGGCCGCGTGCTCTGGCAGCGCCCGCCGGACGGCGATGTACGCAAGGCCGCCCCGGTGCGCACGACCCCGATCATGCTGCTGCTGCGCGAGCAGGCCGCACACTGGCAGACACAGGCCGACGCCGAGCCCGAGCTGTCGGCCGCAGCGAGGGCCGTGCTCGGCGTATTGCGTGCACACGGCGCGTCGTTCTTCGTCGATCTGGTCGCCGATACCGGGCTGCTGCGCAGCCAGGTCGAGGAAGCACTCGGCGAACTGGTCAGCCATGGCCTGATCACCGCGGACGGATTCGCCGGCCTGCGCGCGCTGATCGCGCCGGCGGACCTCAAGGCGCGGAGGCTGCGCCGCGGCGGCGTGCGCGCCGCCTTCGAGAACCTGGAAAGCGCCGGGCGCTGGTCGCTGACCCGCGCACGGCGGACAGCGACTCGCGACGATGCCGCGCCGGATGCGGAAGTCGAGTACGTCGCGCGCGTCCTGCTGCGCCGCTACGGCGTCGTGTTCCGCAAGCTGGTCGAGCGCGAGCCGCAATTGCCGCCGTGGCGCGAGCTGCACTACGTGCTGCGCCGGCTCGAAGCGCGCGGCGAGATCCGCGGTGGCCGCTTCGTCAGCGGCTGCGCCGGCGAGCAGTTCGCGCTTGCCGACGCCGCGGCGATGCTGCGCCGCTTCCGCGACGACGCCGATCCGGCCCTGGTCGTCGTCGCCGGCTGCGATCCACTGAACCTCACCGGCACGCTGCTGCCAGGCGAGCGCGTGCCGGCGTTACCCGGCCATCGCGTGCTGCTGCGTGCCGGCGTGCCGGCCGCGGCGCTGGTCGGCGGCGAAGTGCACTACCGGATGGAAGCCGACGCCGCCGCGCACTGGGACTGGCGCAACCGCCTGCTGCGCGGCAATGCATGGAGCGACGTTCTACGCGCGGCGCCCGGCACGCCACGCCTGCCGGGCCGCCGCGGCTTCCGCTATCCGCCGTCCTAAAAGCGAGGTGCGCAAAAAAAGAAGGGTATGAGGAATATCGTGTTGTTGGACGCCCTGCATGCAGATGTTGCGATGTAGTGTAAAATGGGACTATGCTGTTGTTTACGGCATGGACCGATT